>CAYIQM010000036.1:0-8843 GCA_964365615.1 uncultured Gammaproteobacteria bacterium
TTTTTGGTATAAATTTTTGTGGGATCTTGGTCATGTGCCGAATGAATGTGGAAGCGAACCATACGCGAAACGCCGTTCGCATGCGCTCATTCTTGGTGAGGGCGGAGTCAAAATGTCAAAATCAAAGGGCAACGTTGTGAATCCGGATGATGTCGTCAAAAAGTACGGCGCAGACGTTTTTCGCGTATATGAGATGTTTATCGGTCCCTTTGATGCCGATGCGCCGTGGGACATGAATGGAATCGAGGGGGTGAAGAGATTTTTAGAGAGGGTGTGGCGGATCTTCGATTCTGTCATTGCGAGCGCAGCGAAGCAATCTCTGCAAAAGATTGCCACGTCGTCCCGACGTACCGTCGGGACTCCTCGCAATGACAGAATCGAGACACTCTATCATCAAACTATCAAAAAAGTAGGCGAGGACATCGAGGCGATGCGCTTTAATACCGCGGTCTCGGCGATGATGATTTTTGTAAACCAGGCGATGGACGTCGGATTGGATCAGACGCAAAAGGAAACGTTCCTCAAGATTCTTGCGCCCTTTGCGCCGCATCTCACGGAAGAGCTGTGGCATGGCCTCGGCCATACAACGACGATTCATCGCGAGCCATGGCCGACATACGATCTGAACAAAATCGTTGCGGAGACCTACGAGCTCGTCATACAAGTGAACGGCAAGGTGCGCGATCGCATCACGGTCGCGTCAGATGTCTCAAAGAATGAAGCGACGCGACTCGCGCTCGCGTCAGAAAAGGTGAAAATACATCTGGACGGCAAAAAACCGCAGAATGTCATTTTCGTCTCCGGAAGGCTGTTGAGCCTCTCGATCTGATCTTTCTGCCTTGCAAAGTTTTTTTCTCTCCGTTAAGGTATTCAAACTATGCGTGTCGCCGTCGTTGGAACAGGATATGTCGGGCTCGTCTCTGGAGCGTGCATGGCCGATCTCGGCCATCAGGTGACGTGTATTGACGTGGACGCAGAAAAAATAGCCCGCCTCGAGCAGGGCGTCTTGCCGATTTATGAAACAGGACTTGAAGAAATAGTGAAACGAAACACCCTCGCCGGGCGTCTCCAGTTCACAACGTCATTTGCGGACGGATTGCGTAACGCGGAGGTGATTTCGATTGCGGTCGGGACGCCGACGCATGCTGATACTGGATCTGTAGACATGCGTTTCATCTACGAGGCCGCAAAGAGCATCGGTACGAATCTCTCTGGCCACGCAGTCATTGCGACAAAGAGTACGGTCCCGATCGGCACACGCGATCGGATCACGGAAATCATCGGAGGCGAGACGTCTCAGACGTTTGACGTCGTATCGAACCCCGAATTTCTTGGCGAAGGCCATGCCGTGCACGATTTTATGCATCCATCACGCATTGTAATTGGCACAACATCTCCGCGCGCCAAAGAAATTATGTTGCGCCTCTACGCCTATCTCGATTGTCCAAAGCTTGTCATGGATCCGCGGAGCGCGGAAATCACGAAATACGCGGCGAACGCGTTTTTGGCAACAAAGATCAGTTTCATTAACGAAATGGCACATCTCTGCGAGCATCTCGACGCGGACGTGGAGCATGTCGCACACGGAATCGGGTTTGATCCGCGCATTGGTCGGGATTTTTTACGCCCTGGCCCCGGATGGGGCGGAAGTTGCTTTCCGAAAGATGTTCGCGCGCTGCAAAAGCTGGGCGAATCGATTGGGCATGAGCTTCCGATCGTGAACGCAGCGATCCGGATGAATGAACTCGCACGATTGCGCATCGCGGATCGCATGGTATCGGAACTGGGTGATATGACGGACCGCATCATTGCATTCCTCGGCATTGCCTTTAAATCCAACACGGATGACACGCGCGAATCCGCGTCTGTCGAACTCATGCGTCTCTTGCGCGATCGTGGAGCGCACATACGAGCCTATGATCCGATCGCGCACGTGAATATCGCACATCACGGTTTTGAGGTTCCGCACACCGATTCGCCGTACGAGGCGGCAACGGGCGCGCATGCGGCGGTAATCACGACCGAGTGGGAAGAATTTCGGACACTGGATCTTGCGCGATTGAAGTCTGTCATGGAAGGGAACGTCCTGATGGACACGCGGAATATGTTACATCCGGAAACCGTCGTGCGACATGGATTTCGGTATCTCCGTATCGGACGAAAGGCAATGTAGAGGAATCTTTGAAAAACGCGATTTTCGGTCGCTTCGCCAGAAAAAATCCTCAACGTATTTCCCAATACGTTTGTGGTTTTTTCTGTCTCCAGCATCCCGAATCTCATCGTTTTTTAAAGATTCCTAAAAAGGTTTGCTTTTTTTCACCGATCTGATAGCTCTATACGGATGGGGCGGCTGTTCACATACGCGCTAACTGCGTTTCTTATTGGCATCGGTCTCCATTCGATCTACCCATGGATGCGTGTTCCGACCGATATCTGGATCGGGGTTGCGTGCGCATTCGCGTTCGGGATTATGTGCGCACGGGAACGGCCACGCTTCTTCATCGTTCTCGTGCTCGTTGCCGCATGCATCCTCGGCGTGTGGCGTTTTGATGTCGTGCCTCGTGACGAGGTCGCACGCGCGATGCATTTTTCCGTTCCAAAACGACCCTCTTCCAGAATTTTCGTCGAACTTGCAGCATGGCGAACAGCGCTCACCGCCAGAATCGGTCAGGCGCTTCCGCGTGAAGAAGCAACGCTTGCGACCGGGATGCTGTACGGAGATCAGGAACTTTCGCGTGATCAACGCGATCTTCTGCGGCGTTCCGGCCTTCTTCATCTTGTGGCCGTCTCGGGCGCGAACGTGACGATTATCGTGAACGTTCTTCTCGGCGTGATCCTCGCGTTCCGCTTCCATCGTCGCCACGCGTTTTGGATCGTCAGCGCGGGCATTCTCGCGTTTCTCGGCTTCGTCGGTTTTTCCGCGTCCGTCGTGCGCGCAGGAATCATGGGGTGGCTCGTGCTGCTTGCCCGTCATCGTGGACGTATTCCGACGTCATCACGGGTGCTTCTCATCGCGGGGAGCGTCATGACGTTTTTGACGCCAACGCTGCTTCTGTTCGATCGTGGTTTCGGACTCTCCTTTCTCGCGACATGGGGGTTGCTCGCATGGTCGCCGATTTTCGAGCGCGCATTCGCAAAGCTTCCAAACCTTCTTTCGCTCCGAAATGCAGCCGCGACCACCTTTGCTGCGACGTTGATGACCCTGCCGTACCTCGCCTGGGCCTTTGGACGCATGTCGCTCGCGGGGCTCTTCACGAATCTGCTCGCACTCCCGCTCGTGCCATGGATCATGCTGTGGACCGCGCTCGTTGCCGCTGTCGGCACTCTCCCGGGTTCCGTCATCATCCGACTCCCGACCTACGGCCTGGTCCATCTTCTTTTGCGGATCGCGCATCTTGCAGATATTTTTCCGTGGCTCGATCTACGTATCCCGTCCATGGATCTTCTATCTCTTGTTGCCGTATACCTTCTTCTCTTGAAAATTTGGCTTCTCTGCAGAGAAAAAACAGGGTTATCAACAGGTTCATCTCTCTATTTCGATATTTATTGTAAAAGAATCTCTGAACATATTGCGAACGTCGCAAAACATTTTCCATACATTGCCAAGAGAAAACCTTGAGAGAACCGTTCGGGTTCTGATTGACAAAATAGAAAAGTTGACCAATATTTTAGCTACATGTAGCATAAAAGTAAGGATCGAAAGATCCGAACCATCGCACATGGACTCCGCCGTACTTTCGACACGCGATGGAGAAAGTACGGCGCAGTCCATATCGAAAAAATGCAGAGGCGAGAAAATTTCATCGAGGTCAATAACGCTTGGAGCGGGCAGGGAGGATGAAGCGGCCCTGTCACGAGCTCCCCGATCTGGTGTGGGCAACTGGAGCGGAAACGGCGTTCAAGGGGAACTTGATCTCACGGTGCGGAACGTATATGCCTTCGGCCACTCTTCGTTCTTCAAGACCCGAGCTCACACGCTCGTCGGCGAAGAAGGAACATGCTGGCCACTCGCCTCTGCCCGTCGATTTGTTTCCGGTCATGACCGTTCCTTCTTCCGTTCGGGATGCATCGCGGACGGAAGACGGGAATGAATTCACATTCCCATCCTTTCACAACAGATGCGCACGGAGATGTTCCCATGTATGACACGCGATTTTGGCTCCGAATCTTTGCGCTCCTCTTTCCGACGTTTTGCTTCACGCTCGCGCTCGCTCTCGGGCAAGGATGCGCCACGGGCGGCGAATTGCCGTCCAATGTAAGTAAACGGTTGACGAATAGCGACGCGAGAGAATGGCACGAGGGCCCGCCAACGTCCGTGGTGGAGGATGCCGGGACAAACAATTTCCACGCGGATTCGGCTGCGGATTCGTCTTCGGATAGCCCCGCGCGAGAAGCAACGATGCTCGTGACTTCCATCGACGCGGGCAGTAGCTCGGAAACGTCAGATGCAACCGTGTCTGATGCGGGATCGTCAAGCGTACCAGATGCGGGATCGTCAGACGCGTGCGCAAAAATCGTCGAGCTCTGTAATGGTCTCGACGATAACTGCAACGGTCTCGTTGACGAAATCTTCCTCTGCAAACTCGGCGACACGAAAGGCCCCGTCTGCGTCACAAGCTGTGGCACCGCGGGACAGCGCGTGTGCGAAGCGCCAACCTGCAACTGGGGCGTGTGCAATCCGTTTCCGGAAGATTGCACGAATACCATCGACGATGATTGCAACGGACTCGTGGATTGCGCGGACCCTGCGTGTACGACGGATCCCGCGTGCGACTCCCTCGTTTCCGTGACCATATCCTATACAGGGCCGGCCACGACTGGGTTCATCTGGCTCGATGCGTGGTGGCAACCGCCGGGCAAACCGGCACGACCATGGGGAAAGGTCACAGCGTGCACGGATATCGTTCCGGACGATGGCAAACTCCTCTGTACGATCGCGCTTCGATCCGGAACAACCTCGTTCGAATTCCAGGTGCACCTTCCAGACGGGCGGTTCTGGGGTGACAAATCCTTCTCGCCCACGGGCGGGAAGGGCGCGACCATCGGCACGGTAACGGTCTCGACGCCAAAAGGCCCGCTGCCTGTCACGCTCACGCCGAATCCATCTGGACCGCCCTACTACAATGGGTTCATTGCCCTTATTCTCTAGCCTTCGACCCTACTGCATCCTTGCCGTGGGGTCACTTCTGTGAAACGATCCTTATCCACATCCGCCTCTTGTGTCCTGAAAGGAAGTTTGAGAAGATTAGAACAAAATTAGAACACATATCCTCTTTATGCCCAAAAAAGTCACGGACGAGCGCACTGAACGCCAAGAAGCGGCCCAACAGGCGATTGATCAGATTAAAGAACGGTTCGGCGAAGGCAGCATCATGCGCCTCGGCGAAGCGAAACGAATGGCCGTCGAGACGATCCCGACCGGCTGCCTTTCCATTGATCTCGCGCTCGGCGTCTTGGGCGTCCCGCGCGGGCGCGTCATAGAGATCTACGGCCCGGAAGCATCCGGAAAGACGACCCTTGCGCAACACATCATCGCAGAGGTCCAAAAGATTGGTGGCATCGCCGCCTTCGTGGACGCGGAACACGCACTCGATCCCGATTATGCACGAAAGATCGGCGTGAATGTAGATGAATTGCTCATCTCCCAACCGGATGCCGGAGAACAAGCACTCGACATCGTTGAGACGCTCGTGCGCTCGAACGCCGTGGATGTCATTGTCATAGACTCGGTCGCGGCACTCACGCCCAAAGCGGAAATCGAAGGAGAAATGGGCGATTCGCACATGGGTCTCCATGCGCGACTCATGAGCCAGGCACTCCGCAAACTGACGGCAATCATCTCGAAAACCAAAACGGTCGTTATTTTCATCAACCAGATACGCCAAAAAATCGGCGTAGTCTTTGGAAATCCAGAGACGACAACCGGTGGAGTGGCACTTAAATTCTACTCCTCGATGCGCATCGAGGTTCGGCGCAGCGCACAGATCAAAATGGGAGAACGAATCATCGGCAACCGCGTCAAGGTGAAGATTGTGAAGAACAAAGTCGCGGCGCCATTCCGAACCTGCGAATTCGACATTATGTATAACGAAGGGATTTCTCTTGCTGGGGATCTGCTTGATGTTGGCACGGAGTTCGGCGTCATCAAAAAATCAGGCAACTCGTATGCGTATGGCGAGGAGAAACTTGGCGTGGGCCGCGAGAACGCAAAGATGGGGCTCCGCGAGCGTCCGGAACTCTTGCCCATGATCCGTGAAAAAATCATTGACGCGTGGAGACGTAAGGAATCCGAAGAGGATGGCGCGGTTCCAGTCCCACGATCGCCGAACCCCGCAGATGACGAGCTGCCGCCGCTTGAGGAATAAGCGGATCACAGAAAACTATGGCTCCTCTCTTGCGCGTGCGCAAGAAACAGGATATAAATGTGTCGCTTTCGTATCGAAAGCGAGCATACGGTGGCTATGGTGTAATGGCAGCACAGCAGGTTGTGGTCCTGTTAGCGAGAGTTCGATCCTCTCTAGCCACCCCAAATACGATTTTAGTACTTCTGACGAGAGTTGGATTACTTGTTAACCTCACGGGATATGAACATAGAAAAATCGAGGGGTGAATCCTTAAATAAGGAGGGTGAAGAAGGGCAAGAAACAGTCGCGGATCAGTCGGAGGCAGAGTTGTCCGAAGATGCACAACAGACCAGGCAAGAGAATGAAGGTCGCAAACTATTTATTAAGGATTGGGTGATGCCTTCCGATCTCACCTCGGATCAAAAAGTATTTGTTGCAAAATATATCAATACGCAGCCAGGAGCATGGAGACAATATAACGGAACGGATTTCAAAGTTGTTGAAGCGCGCCTCGCGGGTAATGTCTGGAAAGTGTCCTTCGGTTTGTATTTTGAAAACTACGAAGCGCAACGCGTTGACGTTGAAATTCCGCTCTCAGCGTAAGCGAACTTCTGTTGTGTCTACACAAGCGTGATACGCACGAAAGGCATGTGTCGTGTTCAGCACGAATTTGCGTGAGTGGCAAAAGCAACTCATGGACGCGATGCGATTGATTCAGCGATAATGACGATGTGCAGAAAAATAAAGTTCAACGAAGAGATCACATCTATGACATCAAAATATGGACTTCCTGAAGAAGATCTGAAGAAGATAAGGGCAAGGGATAAAGCTTGCGTCTATTGCCAAAAGCCGATGATGGAATATTTGCATCACAAAGGCACGCCGAAAGATAAAGCCACCATCGAGCACTTGAATACTCGGCCTCCATGGAGTAATTCAGGAACCGTCGTTTATTGTTGTGGGAGTTGTAATTCAAGTAGAGGTGCGAAGGAACTTATTGATTGGTTTTGCAATCCGTACTGCCTTGAATGTGGCATTGATGAATCTACGGTCGCCGATCCGGTAAAGAAATATGTAAGGTTTGAAAAATTTGTGCACCTTTTTCATTGGACGTTTGCTAAAACAATGCCCGAAATTCCTCATTTTTACATTGTGAGGGATAAGCTGTCAGACGATGATAAAAAAACGTTCGATGATTTTATCGCATACATTTCTACAAATGGTTACTCAAGAATGTTCGGAGCGAAAAGTTATAAATACATCAATATAGAGAATTTCAAATATTGGGTAGACGAAAATATCTTGAATCGAGAAGAGCTGAATGTTTAGCGAGATTCTGTTTTTCACTATAATCAGCAGTGGTTGCATCGTTAGCCTTCAAGCTCCAAAGCCTACATCGTCTGATAGTCAGGGATGTATGAACACGGTGGCAGATTCGCTATAGCAGTGCGGACAACCTCGACAATGTGACCCCATCGAGAATAAACTTCGGCAAAAGCCGGAGTTTTCTCGTTCATAGAGCCATTTTCATCCAGTTCTAACCGATCATAAGCCGCTTCGATCCCAGAATACGCTTTTTCTATCGGTACGAACCATTCACACCCGTCAATGCTCACTTTTTTATCTTTTACCAGAAAGTTCCGACCAAGTGCGGCGAAAATCTCGCGCTTTTTTTCGAGTGTCCCTTTGATGAACTCAATGCGTGCGTATGAAGCGAAGTTGAATGTGCGCTCGGATAGCTCAATCCATTTTTCGGCGCGGCTCTCGGTCTCACGCAGATTGCTTTTGAGCTTGGCGATTTTTTCTTTCAGAACATCGCGCTCTTTTACGAAAGCGTCGTCATCAATAAGCTGGCGATAACGCATACGCGTCAGCTCATCCAGCTCTTTTTGCGTCTCAACAACAGATTTGTGCTGGTTTTCGTAGACTTTTGTGCGATCCGCAATCTCTTTGTCGTTATCTTTATTCAGGATTGCCAAAGCCCAGTCCTTGAACTTCGGCAGGATGGTGTAGCGTTCAAGCTTCGTCTCGATCTGATCTTCAAGCTCTTTCAGAGTGACGGGGTTCCGTTGAGTGCAACAAATGCCTTTCTTTTTTCTGGTGCAGTAATAGTAGGTGTATGTTTTTAGCTCCCCAGTCTTTTTCACTATTTTTGTTTTTTCGACCGCCGTATACATCGAGCCACACACTTCGCAGTGCATGATCCCCGTGAAGGCGAAATCATGCGTCTTTGATCTTGGCTTTCCTTTTCTCCCCAGAATGACCTGTACGCGGTCGTATTCTTCCATCGTAATCATCGGCTTATGGTTGCCTTGATACAGCTTTTCCGTCCACTCAAACATTCCCGTATAGAACATGTTGGTGAACATTTTATAGGCCACGCTTTGCGCGAGTTCGCCACCACCTCCCCGTTTGCGCTTTGTTACTCGGAAGCCCCACTCGTTGTTTGCTATCTCAAGGATCATCGGCACGGTGTAATTCCCCGTGAGCATCATGTCT
>CAYIQM010000037.1:0-8549 GCA_964365615.1 uncultured Gammaproteobacteria bacterium
CCCGAAGAAAAAACACCCTTTCCTTTTTCAAAAGAAATTTCACCTCACTGGTGGGCGAGGAGGGACTTGAACCCTCATGAGCTTGCGCTCGTTAGCTCCTGAAGCTAGTGCGTCTGCCAATTTCGCCACTCGCCCATGGCGTGATGATCATGCAGTGAATTAGATGAACGGTCAAGGTTAGAGAACGATGCTACACTGCGCGCATGTCCGTAGCGTATTCCATCGTGATTCCGGCGTTTAACGAGGAGCGGACGATCGCGCGCGCGATTCGCGAAGCACATCGCTTTTTCACATCGTTCTCAAAACCGTTTGAAATCATCGTGGTAGATGACGGATCGTCAGATCGCACCGCGGAGATCGTCAACGAGATGTCGCGTGAGATTCCCGAACTCCGCCTCTTGCGTCATGGCGAGAATCGCGGCAAAGGCGTTGCGGTCCAAACAGGATTCGCACACGCCGATGGCGAGATCATTCTCTTTTTCGACGCGGATCTTTCGACGCATCCGGTGGAATTCACAAAATTTCTTCCCGCGTTGCGTTCCGCAGATATCGTCATCGGTTCTCGTCGCGTGCGCGGATCGAGGATCGCGATCCCTCAATCTTTCTATCGCACCTTCGGTGGACGGATCTTTAATTTTTTTCTTCGAGCGGTCACCGGGCTTCCCTATCACGACACGCAATGTGGATTCAAAGCGTTCCGCGCACGAACAAAATATCTTTTTCGGGATCTCTCATGCACGGGCTGGATGTTTGATGTGGAGATTCTTCTTCGAGCGCACGCGGACGGTTATCGCATCGCCGAAGTTCCCGTCACCTGGCGTCATGGCGCGGAGAGTCGGGTACGGCTGCGGGAGGCATGGAAAATTTTTCGCGACATATTGCGCATCACAAAAATTTCAAAATGAAATCCACCTCTCTCAACTTGATTACTTGAGGGAAGAAGCGGGTTACGAGTGCTCTGTTGTGATCGAAGAAGTTTTTTCGCATGAGCGTGGGAAACTTGCGGAAACCAGATGAGATGGCCGCGCGTCAACGAGCCCTCAAATGAGGCGTCTGTCGCCGAATGTCCTGTTTGACGAAATTGCAAAATTATTTTGGCTCATCTGAGCCATGAAATTTCGTACAAATGATCAAAACGTCAGTTTGGCGACACGCCCATGATCATCTGGAACCTCAACAGACAGAGCGTGCACGCAGATTGAACGAGATCGGGAAGGCTTGATTATCTCCATCTCCAACCGGTTTTTCGGTACCAACGGTGGATCGTTTGAAAGCGCTCCGCAGGGGTCGCGCAGATGAGCGCGTTCGGCACGCCGTGAATCTTATCTGACACGAGATAGTGAAGCGAGGGACGGGTGAGGAAGACGGCTGGGGTTGCATTGAGGATCGCGGCACTTGCGGCGGCTCGAAGCGCAGGGAGCATTTCCGTTGCCGTGGCGGACTGAACGCGGTCGAGCGCATCGTCAATCGCACGGTCGCGAAGGTTGGAAAAATTTAAGCCGCGATCAACGGCCTGAGCACTCCACCAGAATGAAGAGATATCCTGATCCGGTCCAAGAAGCACGTTCAAGAGGACGATTTGCGTCGTGCGGTCGCGCGTCGCGCGGCGTACAAGCTCCTTCGTCGGAAGCGCCTCCACTAGCACCTTTGCGCCAAGGAGTGACCACGCGCGCTTTAAGGTGTCTGCGACCGCAAGGAGTTCCGGTTCCTCTGGCACGGTGATGGTGAGCGTGAGTTCGGTTGAGGTCGTTGCTGGCAGAGCGATCGGTGCCGGAGGTTCAGCTTTTTTTGATTTTTTACGTTTCGGTTTCGCGCTCACGGTTGTTTTTTTTGCGATTGGTTTCCAAATCCGGATCGAGCCGTTGAGGGGCAGCACCCATCCGGCCGCTGTGAGCAATGTTCGCGCACGTTCGAGATCCGGCGGAGTTCCCGTGGCCGCGTCAAATGGATACGGACCCCAGACGGCTTCGGATGCGCGCTGCTGCGCTTCGACAACCTCTTGCCGATTGACGGCGAGGGCAAGTGCTTGGCGGACCTCTTTGACCGCGAGCGCGGAATTTTTCAGGTTGAAGAATGCGACGGTTTCTTGCGGCAGCGTCAGACGGACCGCTTGGAATCCAACCGTGCCGAGCCGTGTGCGCTCCGAGGAGGGAACGAACGCAACCGTATCCACGAGGCCGGTTTTGAGCGCATCTTCAGCTTCCTTTCGGTTTGGGAAGAAGGAAAAGACGATGGATTTGAGAAACGGACGGGTGCCGGCTCCGCGATCAAACCGTTCTAACGTGTACGATCGGAGTTTCCCTTGCGAGTCGCGTAAAAATGATTTCACGCGGTAGGATCCGGAACCGATCGGCTTCAAATTCAGATCGGATAACCGCGCCGTGGCAGCTGGAATATTCTGCCAGAGGTGCGCGGGGAGAATGCCGACGGTCAGTTTTTGGAGAAATGACGGATCCGGGCGTTCGAGCGTGAACACAAGGGTCGTTGCGTCTGAAACGGCGATGTGTATGCCGCGGAAGAGCGGAGCGAGCGATGTTTTGCGAGCGGGATCTTGGATGTTGTCGAACGTAAACCGGACGTCTTCGGCGGTGAGTGCCTCGCCATCGTGGAACCGCGCGTCTTTGCGGAGATGCGCCGTGAGGATTTTACGATCTGCGGACCACTCATAGGACTCCACGAGATCCGGGACCGGCATCAACTCGTCAAAACGGAAGAGTCCCGAATAGATGAGTCGGACGAGATCCGCGTCAATGTCGTTTCCGGGCGCGTCGAGCGGATTCAGATGTCGAGGCTCTCCGACCACCGCCTCTGTGAGCGTGCCGTCGACGACAGGGAGAGGTACGAGCCGCGAACGGAGAAACAGCGCGCTTGCAATGCCAAGCGATGCGAGAGCAAGGACGAGCGCGCCATGAAAGATGCGCCGTTCGATCTTCGTAAAGAGCCGTGTGATGTTCCGAAGTTGCCTCCATCCCGGAATCGAGGTCGGGGAGACGACGGAGAGGACGAGAGAATGATCGTGCGATGATTCGGGATGTTCTTCCTCTGTCTTTTGCGCAGATGGCAACCAAAACAAAAATCGGCGGCAGATGCCGACAAGTCTGGCAAGCAGCGTCTGGCGTTCCATGTCGCGTGTCAGCGGAGGACGACGTTCAGGATCGCGGTGAGGAAAAAGAGAATGGAGATGCCGATCGAGGCGAAAAACAGCCCTTTTTCAATGCCGCGCTTCGTTCGGAAGACTTCAGCCGCTCCGCCGAATGCGGCACCGAGACCTGTTCCTCGTTGTTGGAGGAGAATGGTCGCGACGAGGAGGACGGAGAGGACAATTTGAATCACCGAGAGGATCAGGTTCCGCATAGTCTTCAAAAGGTATCGCCGAAACCCATAACCGTCAACCCCCACGTGATGTGATATTGTATTGGCATGCGGCGGCCTTCAACGTTTGTCATTGGAGCGATCGGTGTCATTTGTCTCGCATGGTTCGTGTACTTTGTGTGGGTTTTTTCTCTTCAATATGCGGCGCTGAAAAGCGGGAAGCCGCCTCGTGATGTCCTTCGGGAACAGATGTTTCAGGCAAGCATTGCCGCGTCTCTCGTGTCTGCACAGAGTGGGGCGATAGATCGCGTGCGCATCGAATCTTCGTCGGACGAACCGACGCTCGGCAATCCAAAAGCAAAGATCAAAATTGTCGAGTTCGTGGACTATCAGTGTCCTTTTAGCCGGCAAGAGGCCCCAACGATTCGCGCGTTCATGGAGCGTCATCGTGACGACGTGTTTTTCATTCTGCGCGACCTTCCCATCCTCGAACTTCATCCGGACGCGGAGCGTGTTGCCATTGCGGCACGATGCGTTTTTGCGCAAAAGGATCACGGTCATTTTTGGGAATTCCACGACCGTCTCTTTGCGAGCCAAGAACAACAATCCGCATCGGATCTCCGGATGTACGCCCAGCAGATCGGTGTTGATCTCTCCGCGTTTGATCGGTGCGTTGTCGCCAAGACGCCGCTCGCGCACATTCGAGCCTCGTTTGCAGACGGCGTTGCAGCTGGCGTTCGAGGCACGCCCACGTTTTTCGTGAATGGCGTGAAGATTCAGGGCGCGGCGGATGCAGCGTCGCTCGACGCGGTGATAGAGGAAGTGCGCAAAAAATCTTTATGAAAATCATCTCACGATGGGTTTGCGTGAGCGCGGCGATCATGGCCTTCTCATTTGCGATTGTGCTGGCAACGCATGCCGAAACGAGCTTGATTACAGGTGACACAGCTATGAAAAAGCCAGTTTGTGATCCTGGGCCGCACCACGGCAAAGAAGGGAATTGTTGTATTGAAAATGATAGGAACGGCGAGCAGTTCAACATGAAAACGGAAACGTGTAACGATGAAAAGGGAAACGAGATCAAACACTATTATGGTGACTGTTTTTGCATCATCAAAGGGATTGATGATCCGAGTATTGTCGCAGGGAGCCCCATGTCGTCAAAGAGCTGCCGTCTCGAATGCGAGAAAAAAGGCGGGAGGCCGTCCACAAATCGCGGAATCGGTCGGTTGAAGGCGCAGGAAGAGAAGCCGGATGAATCGCAATTCGTGAATGTGCTCTGTTTCACAAAAGAGGAATGTGCGTCGGATCAGTACGGCGGGTCGGAGCGCGCGTTTGTCCCACATGCGATCTGCCCAACAGGAATGGGGAAGTGCCTTGCGCCCGAGCCAACGATCGAACTGCAATCAGGCCCCATCCTCGGCGTTTCGAAAGTGCAGGGTCTCCGCCGGTATATTGATCTCATGTACCGTTTTCTTCTTTCGATCGTCGTGCTCACGGCGGGCGTCATGTTCGTCTATGGCGGGTTCAAATACGTTTTGAGTTCCGCTGGCGCGGAGATCGGATCCGCGAAAGAAACGATGGTGAACGCGACGATTGGGCTTGTCTTGAGCCTGGGCGCAGTCGCGCTCTTGCGCACCGTGAATCCGGCGACGATCGATTTGACGCGGCTCGACATCTATCTCCTCAAAAAAGTCCAGTATGCCAAATTTAATTTTTGTCGTGAGTTTAAGGGAGAAGCGGGGAAGATCCCGAAGTTCGCGGATGCGGGCATTGCGCCGAATTTTACACCATACGAAAGCGCAAAATTCACTCTGGCCCCGGAACAAACGTCCTGTGGCACGCAGAATTATGTGGAAGGACTTGGTGGCAAGACGTGCGTCGGAGACGTATGTCCGACTGGCCGCGTGTGCCTTTCGTGCAAAGGCTCGGGAGAGATCGGAGAATGCGCTGGCATTGACAAAGGATACGCGTGCGTCAAAGCCGTTTTTGCCGGCAATGTGAGCTGGCAGGATAATCGCGAACCACAGAATATCTATCTCTTGCCCGTGTGCGGCTTCATTCAACCGCCGAAAGATTTTAACTCGATTGATTCTAACGTTATTGCTAAGTATGAATGGACAAAAATGATCAAATCCGGAGAGCGTGGAGAGGGGGCATATCTCTTTACGTTTGACCAAAAGAAACTTGATGGTTGGAAGTCGGATTGCAAAGGGAAGGGCGACCTTCGCGGATTCCTCATTGGGGTCGTGTATAAAGATTCATTTGATTTTCAGTCATCTGTGCTCAATGCGAGTAAGCGGCGCGCGGCAATTACGGGAGCCAAAAAAGAAGCGATTGCGGGAGCAAAGAAGGCTGGATTTCTTGGCGCCGTTGTCGGTGGCGCCATCGGCGGTATCGGTGGAACCATCAAAACGAATTATAACGATGTCGCAATCCTTTCGCCATCCAATTGCGGGAAAGACGGACTCTACCCGGGATACGCGGATGGCGATGAGGCACGTGATCTCCCGGATATCAAGAAAGCAATTTATTGCGGATGGAAAATTAAGCCCGGAGACACGTATGAAAATTTGAACAAATATAAGGCCGAGGGGAGTACGCAGGTATTTAATCAATTGTCGGAAGGGGGTCCGAGCGGTCCGTACTGGAACACGAAGCAGGTGGAGCAGGCACTAAAAGATGGGAAGTCCATTACCTGCAACATTGTTCTCAACGATACAAATGCGCCTTCGAATCCATCCTCGGCGTACCTTGGATGCTGTGACAAAAATTCCACATGGGACAATGCAGATAAGACCAATCTCTGGTGTCAGTGAGAAAAACAACCAAAGCCACGTCGAATTCGAACCTTCGACCGACCTCACCGACCCGCCTGCCATCGCCATGGGTGCACGTGGATTTGAACCACGGACCTTTCGGATGTGAACCGAACGCTCTAACCAACTGAGCTATGCACCCGTGGTCATGGCGGGCAGGTGTGAACGTTGCGTGCCCCAGCCAGAGGCTGGTTCGCCTTTAGGAAACTGAACTCAACGTCCTGCATCACGTTGTGACGTCGAGCGTAGTCGAGTTTTCATTCTGTTGCAAGGTGTGCAATTCGTGCGTACAATCGCCGCATGATTTCTCATGCGATCATTCTTGCAGGTGGGGATGGAACGCGACTGCGTCCCGTGACGCTCGAGATGCCGAAGCCGCTCGTGCCGGTGCAAGGGACGCCGATCGCGACGTGGCTTGTCGAGTGGTTTCGCCATCAGGGCGTCGAACGCGTAACCGTCATTTATCCGACGCGATGGAAGAACGCATTTGTAGATTGGGCCCGTCGCACGGCCGTCGAGCTGTTTGAAGAAACGGAGCCCATGGGAACGATGGGCGCGCTTGTCCATCAGATTGAACTTGGTGACGAGTCGTTTTTTGTCACGAACGGAGATGAACTCAAAGGACTCGATCTTGCGGCACTTGAGACGTTTCATCTTGAATGCACACGTGGCGCGGCGAATCATGCGGCAACCATTGCGCTCGTTTCCGTGCCCAACCCGTCTGAATACGGCGTCGCGGAGCTCGAGGGCCACCGTATCGCGCGGTTTCACGAAAAACCGGCGAACCCGCCGACCAACCTCATCAGTTCTGGCCTCTACATTTTGAATCCGTCAGTCCTCTGTGAAGTTGATCGTACGCGGCGGCATCTCATGTTTGAACGCGATCTTTTTCCGCGTCTTGCAGAAGAAGGTCGTCTCGCGGGTTGCGCACTCGACGGTCAGTGGTTCGACTGCGGAACGATGGAACGGTGGGAACGGGCGATCATCGAGTGGAACGGAAAAAGGAGATGACAATCAGTTCATGGTTTTTGGTGGGTTACACGCATTGCATGCTCACATTCCGTTCCGTCTGGTCTGAAATTTTTTCAGTCAAACGTCCGTCGCCCGTTGATCGGTATCAACTGAAGATCGTGACGACGTCTGCGGAGCTCATGCGTGCGGATGAGCTTCCGATCGAGCTTCAGTATGTGCTTGCCGCGCGCCCGTCGCGGTTCGAAATTTTTCGGAGGCTCCTCGAACAGGGCTATGGCATCGGCGTCCGAACCGTCGAAAAAACACCAGAGCGCGTGTTGCGCGCCGTGGACACGATTTCTCGGGAGACGCAGGAAAATACGATTTTGCCCTGGCTTCCGCGGCTTTTGCGTGAGGAAGAGCTTCCATCGTTTTCGACACAGGAGCTTGAAGGCGTAGAACGGAAGGGCGTGAACCTCTACGAAGAAGTGAAGATCATTTTGGCTGAACGTTTCGAGTTCAAAAAAATTGTGCTCGTTGATCTTCACAATCGCTGCATCGGGGCGGAAGAACAGCGACTCATGCGGGAGGTGAACGCGGATCTGTATCCGCTCGCGATTGACACGATTATCCACCGCGTGACGTTTGACAACGCTCACACGCGCACCGAAGTCGCCCAATCCATCATCAAAGCACTCATCGTTATCGGTCCCATCGCGCACGTCCTCGAGCATGCGCTATCTGGTCTTGGAAAAATTGTTGCCGCGAGCGTAGATGACCTCCTCTCCGAAGTCGCGGAACTGTTTGCGCTTCGCGGATCTGGATTCACCTGGCGGCAGCTGCGGAGACGCTCGGGCCCGCTAATCCCCATCTTTGCGCTTGCAACCTACGGCGTGTTTCAGGTCGAGCCGCTCATCCGTTCCGGGCATGTGGCGTGGGCTGGCATCGTGTTCGGACTCTCTGCGGTCGCCTTGTCGCTCACAACGGCCATACAATCCATCGGCATGTATGCCAAGGCCTACGTTCGTCTTGCCGCGGATGCGAAACTCCGTCTCCTTCCCGGACAGACGATGACGGGCCTTGCGCTCCGTCAGGATTTTACGAACCCGGCTCGACTCGGACTGTTTCTCGGCGCGCTCGCCTCGCCGCTTGTCGCCGCGTTCGTCTTTACGCAGTTCGTGCATTTTGTTTCAAACGGCTGGGTCCTCGCCCTTCTTGGCTCCACGGAATCCATCGTTGCGGGGATCACCGTCCTCTCCGCAACGCGAATCGAGCGATGGATGTTCCGCAGAAAGGTGCGGCGGGCGATCGGGAATATTGTGAAAAAATAGACTTCCATGAGCCCGTTGCAAAACCATCCGTCATTGCGAACGGAGCGTAGCGGAGTGAAGCAATCTCGGATATTCCTAAAGGAAAAAAAGATTGCTTCCCTCCTGAGGCGGGCAGGCGTCGCGCGGCTCCTCGCAA
>CAYIQM010000038.1:0-8391 GCA_964365615.1 uncultured Gammaproteobacteria bacterium
ATTGCTTCACTCCGCTACGCTCCGTTCGCAATGACGGAGGGTTTTGCAACGGGCTTGGTGTGTTTTTCCGACAGGCAGTAGGCTGTCGCGCTACCGTCTATGCCGCCTGTGGTCCCGTCACTTCTTTGCATTGATACTGTAAGTGGGATCCCGTCAGAGGCGGTGACGGCACCCCGCATACGAATGATAATTCAACAATGTGGCGGGGCCGTCTATCGTCTGTTCACGCAAGATAGTCGCCGCTTCTTTCCATGCAGAATCATTTGTCAGCAGGGGAGGGCGTGGAGGTTGTGTCAGAGCCATCCGGAGTGCCTCCACCCATTCATGCGGTTTTGCTGGATTTGCGAAAAGCGTTCCGGACGGCGCGGTCTCGGGAAGCGCGCCAGATGTCGAGGCGATGCACGGTGTCCCAAACATCGCGGCTTCGTGGAGCGGGAGACCGTAGCCCTCATACCAAGACGGATAGAGAAACGCAGCGGCGTTTGCGTAGAGCTTCACGAGTTCACGATCGGACGGACGGGTCACGGTTCGGATCCATTCCGGTAGGGACATCCTGTCATGACGTTTTGATGCCCCCACGATCGTCAACGTTACATCTCGAAATTCCTCGTTCATCCGTAACTCGCGCACGCTCTCGATCGCGGTCGCGACGTTTTTACGCGGGTCGTTTGCCCCAAGCGCAAGGACGTAGTGCCCATTCGTCTTGAAGACCTCGTGCACGCCGAGCATTGCGGACAGCGTCGGACCGATCGGGATCACGGCAATTCGATCCGTAGGAATTCCAAACAATCGGACCGCATCCTGTTTTGTCGTCTCGGACACGGCGAGGAGACGCGTCGCGGATCGAATAAGATTTTGCGCGCGTACGGCGCGGTGCCACAGACGCTGCTGCCAGGTGAACCAGCGAGGTTCAATCAAGAATGAAAGATCGTGGAGCAGGAGAACGGTCGGTATGTGTTGCGGGAGTGCGCCGATGAAGCCGAGATTGGGGAGGAAGATGGCGTCACAGGACAAGTGAGCAGTGAGCAGTGAGCAGTGCACACATGAAGAAAGCCAAGCAAAAATACTCCAAAGTTTGTTTGGGATGCGATAGTGACGGTGCGTGACGTTTGGGCGGAGGCGCAACGCATCTGGCAGTATCGGTCGGCGCCAGCCGGTTGTGACACAGATGAGTTCGTCTTGCGGAAACGTTTCTGCGTATGCGAAGATGAGGGCACGAGCAACGCGCGATACACCTCCCATATGGGGATCAACGATCGGCCGCGCATCAACGAGGAGCTTCATGCGCGTTGCATCGCGTTGTCAATGAACGCGCGTATTTCCGATTGGAATCGTTGTTTGGAAAACTGCTCCGCATGCGCGCGGATCGTCCGCGGATCAAAGCGGGTTCGATCAAACCGAATCACCGCATCGCCGATGTCTGCCCATGTTTGCGCTTCGATGAGCACACCGGTCACGCCATCCACCACGGTTTCGCCACCGCCTCCTTTGCCATACGCGATCACAGGCTTTCCGGCGGCCATCGCTTCGACCGCCGCGATGCCAAAATCTTCTATTTGGGGATGGAGAAAACCGATCGCATTCTGGTAGAGCCGCACTTTCATCTCATCGGTCACATGACCGAGGAATTCCGTTTTGCGTCCGGCGAGCGTGCGGAGCTTCGCGGTTTCCGGTCCAACGCCAAATAATTTGAGCGGAAGATCCAGTTTCGCAAACGCTTGAACAATGAGATCAAATCGCTTGTATCCGACCATGCGACCGCCGGCGAGCCAGTACGATCCCACCGCATTCGTTGGAACGATGCGATCCACGTCTACGGGAGGATAGATGACCGTCGCATCGCGTCCGTAATACCGTTTGATGCGCGTCCGGCTCACGCGGCTGTTCGTCACGATCTTGTCCGGACGCTCTGCGGCGATACGGTCCCATATCCGCAGCCCATGAAGGATTTGAGGCAAGATCGCGCGTAAAATCCGTGGTTGCGGGAGGTCGTTCAAATATCCAATGCGGTCCTCCCACAGAAAACGCGTCGGCGTGTGGCAGTAGCAGATGTGAAGGGTCTCCGGTGGCAAAATGATGCCCTTCGCAAATGAGCTCGACGACGAAATGACAAGATCGAATCCGGTGATGTCGAGATATTCGATCGCGGTCGGCATGAGCGGCGTGTACCATTGATACAAACGCGTTGCGCCGGGGAGGCGTTGCAAAAAGGAGGTGCGAATGTCGCGGTTCCGGAATTGCGGATGCACGCGTTCTGGGTTGTGGACGAGCACGTAAGTCGGCGCTGTGGGAAACAGTTCTTGGAGCGCGCTGAGAACGCGTTCCGCTCCGCCATCCTGCATCAGGTAATCATGAACCATGGCAACGCGAAGCGGCCGACGCGTCTCTTCGGTTCGTGGGAGGATGAGTTGGCTCGGCATTCCATCCATTCATCCCATTGTAGGCAGGTGGGAGAGCAGAAGGCAGGAAGCGCGTCAATGGCAATACAAGTCGAATACAAGTCGAAAGTCTAAAAGTCTATAAAGTCCGTTAAGTCCATAACGTCCATCAAGTCAGAGGATAGGCCTCCAAGACTTTATAGACTTTACGACTTTCAGACTTTAGACTCTTTTATTAGTATGCTCCTCTGCGTTGGAGGACGGCGAAGGGAGTCTTGAAGAGGATGTACAGGTCAAGCGTGAGCGACCAATTTTCGATATACCAGATGTCGAGTTGCGCTTCATCCGCAAAGGCGAGGTCGCTGCGCCCAGAGATTTGCGCCATCCCGGTGATGCCGGGGCGGATCGCGAGGACGCGACGTTGCATCGGTTCGTATCGTTCCACCTCGCGTGGTTGATGCGGACGCGGACCCACAAGGGACATCGTGCCGACGAACACATTCCAGAACTGCGGAAGCTCGTCGAGCGAAACACGACGAAGAAAACGACCGACCGGCGTTACGCGCGGGTCATTCGCGATTTTATAGACAGGCCCCTCTTTGATCCCGCGCTCGCGGATCAATTGTCGTTCGAAGGCGAGGTTCGTTTTGGAACGTCCATTGAATTGCGGACCGATCGAGTATTTGCGCCACATCGTTCGGAGTTTGTATGTCTTAAAAAGCTGTTCGCGCTCACCGACTCGGATATTGTGATACAGGACGGGGAATCCGTCTTCCCAGAGAAGCGCGAGCGCGGCGAAGAGCAGAATCGGACTCAAAAGAATCAAGAGCAACAGTGAAAACACGATATCGAATGTGCGTTTTGCGATGCGTCCCCAGCCATCCAGCGGCGTTCGTTTGACTTCGATGAGCGGAACGCCCGTGTCCGTCGAAACGACGATATTCGTGAACGTCGCGGCGAAGGGATCTGCGAGATAGGTGAAGATGAGGTTTTCTTCTTCGGAGAATGCGATGAGATTCAGAGCCTCTGTTTTGGGGAGATTGGGATCTGCAAGAAGAATGCCATCAAGCCCATCTTTTGCCTTTAATTTTTTGATGGCGCTTCGCGTTTCTGGATTCCAGTTTAGAAAGTTTTTGAGGACTGTCACTCCAAGCATCGGATGTTTTTGATAGGTGGTGCTCACGTCTGATGCGGCCCGTGAGGCGCCGATCACGACGAACAGCCGATGCCCGATCCGCGCGGCGAGGAGCGCGTGACGGATCGTGCGCAGGATGAGGCGTCCGAGCCATGCAAAGAGGATGGAAAAGCCGAACACGGCAAGGACGATGAAGCGTGACGTTGGGATTTCGCGTCGGAAGAAAACGGTCGCGATGACGAGCATGGTGCCTGCGCCGCAGGCGAGGATGATGCGTCCGAGCTCATTCCACGCTTTGCGTCGCGTTGTCGTATAGAGTCCGGCGATGGCGAAGAGGAGGATCCACAGGAAGATAAAAATCGTCGCGCGCGAGAGGTATACGCTGAATGGAACGTCTTGGAGGATCGGACGCATCTCCGTCACGAAACGCGAAAAACGCAGGAGATAGGCGGCGATGGCCGCGCCGAAGAGCGCGCACAAATCAAGCGGTAGGAGCAGTGCCGTGAACATGAGGTCAATGCGTTTGATTCGCATGTGATGTATTTGTAGGGGCGACCGCAGGGGCGACACCTGTGTCGTCCGTTCAGTATATCAGAAAAAAATTTACGGGCTGCCCAAGGGGGCAGCCCGTAACGTGGCTCACCGCACGCTGTACGTCGGTCGGCGAGTCTGTGCCTCCGTTATCGTACGGCGTTGTTCGTGCTCTTGCGCGCGTATGGCTCGACAACGCCGGAGGCCGAGATCGTACCAGGAGCACGGCGACTCGGGCGTGTTCGTGCATGCCGCCTTGAGGCAGTGCTCCTTGCGTTTCGGTTCGAACGCTTGTGGATTCGCCGCGATGCAGACGAGCTCACGGATGCGTTCGAGCGGAATCTGCGTCGCAAGCGTGCCCGGAGAGCTCCCGCCCCCGTTCAGGAGGAGACGCATATCCGGATGCACGAACCACTCATGGACTCCCGGTGCGGTGCCGCCACCCATAAGCTTGGTCCACATCTCTGAACCCAGTTTCTTGATCCGCCTTTCCTCCACACGGATCATCAGAACAAGGTCGTTGAAGACATTCGGGTCCAGATGTTGGCCCACGGAGACGAGTACCTGGCCCGAGCTGTTCCGCAGGACCAGAATCTCTGCCCTGCCAGGCTGCGTGATTCCCGCAAACCTCGATCGCGCGAAGCCGAGCATTTCCGGTGAATCCGTTTCGACATGGACGATCCGCGTCTTGCGGCCACGGTATCCAGGCACCACGGTCGTCTCCGCATTCCGGATATACTCCTCGCGTACCACCGTGTGGAACCTCACCCACGCCTCATGAATGGCATCGAGCGCAAAATTTTCCCACCGCTTGACCTCTGCGGAGTTATTTGGGTACTTGCGGTCCAAATATTTCACGCACGAAGCGAGATCCAAGCTCACCGATACGCCTTTGAGATCAGTCTCCGCACAGAGGGCCTCATATATGGCCGTGAGCGCGTGGCTTGTCCACCCAATGACTTGCATTGGTTTGTTGCGATATTTGCGGTGCAGATGCGACCCGCACCCACCGAGATTCAACTCGCGCGATCTCCCACCGAGATCCTCAACCGTCACGGCTTCAGATATCTTGGCGAGCACCGGGACTTGTTCGAGTCCGAGTGCCTTTAGGACGAGCGAGCAGGCGCTTTCTCCCTCCTTACGGCCTTGCGTCTCACCCGGATGTTCATCGAGACGCCCTCTCCAGACGCCCACGGCGAGATATCCATCCTTTTCGGATTGTCCGTCGCCCGGCATGGAGCTCGCGTCAACGAACAAGAGCTTGGCGTTCTTGATACCCGGGAAGACGCTCTCCCCGAACGATCGGAGGATAAAAAGTGCTGCGATTTCATCCACATGGGGACCCACGTGGAGCACGATCGTATGAATCGGGATCGGTGCCAACATGAGACCCCGCCTTTCTTATTTGGTTGAGAAACGTGCATATCGTTGCGTTTACCGCAACGACTCCCAAAATTGGGGAGATATCAAAATATCAGAAAAAAGCCATTCTGTCAAGCGGGGATTGACATGAGCCAATATTTCACGTATGTTTGCCACGTCTGGGTTAGCTAGATGACCGCCCCGCCTGCATGCGCAAGCTTGCGGCGTGGGAGGAAAGTCCGAACACCTCCGCCTGCATGCGCAAGCTTGCGGCGTGATCGTGAGAGCCGCTAACGGCGGCCAGGGAATCGTCCCGACATTCTGTCGGGATAAGCCTAGGGAAAGTCCCGCCTTCGGCGGGATCCCGTCAGTTCGATTATGTTTAATCGAGGTGCGGGATGCCACAGAGACAATACTACCCCCACACCTCTTCGCTTCGCGAAAGGTGTGGGGGGAAAGGTGAAAAGTGAGAAGTCAACTTCTCTCCTCCGGTGGTGACATCGGAGCGTGGTAAACCCTCTCTGGTGCAAGAGCAAGGTTTGTTGTAGAGGTGAGGCAATGCCTCGCCCCTACGCAGACTGGTAGCTCGCATGATCCCGATGGCAACATCGGGACAAGATAGATGGTCATCCTCGACAAAATTCGGCTTACCGGTTAGTCCAGACAATCCACACACCTCTCGCATGAGAGGACGCGAAAGATGTGGGGGTTATTTTTTATTTTGCGTCATGATATTCTCGACGCATCTACCTCAAGAGTCTATGAAGTCGAACTCGGAATGGATACGGCCGATCGCGATCGGGGGAATCGTGGGAGTTTTTGCGGCACTCGGATTCATCTTCGGGATTCTCGACCTCTGGAGCGCACGCGCGACGGATCGTCTCTTCCTTCCGCATTCGGTTGATCGTCGCATCGTGATCGTTTCTATTGATGACGCCTCGCTCGGACAAATCGGCCGATGGCCATGGCCGCGCGCAATCCATGCAGAGCTCATCCGAAAGCTCACGGAGGCAGGTGCTGTAGCGATTGGGTACGACGTGAATTTTCCCGAGTCGTCTGATGCGATAAACGACGAGGCACTCGCGAAGGCGCTCAAGGAATCGGGGCGTGTGGTTCTTCCGATTGAGCTTCGTCTTCTCGTGAAACAGGGGACGATGACGTTTGATCCCGCAGCGATTGTGTCGCCGATAGCCGAAATCAGCTCGGCCGCGCGCGCGACGGGCCACAGTAACACGCCTCCGGATGTGGATGGGACCGTGCGCCGCGTCCCGCTCGTTGTCCGAGGGCCAGACCGTTCAATCATCCCATCTTTTGTCTTCGAGACGCTACGTGTCGCGAACGTTTCTTCGACAACGGACGCGCCGGTTGATCGCGCCGGACGGCTCATCATCAATTTCGCGCATGCGCCGTTCCAATCGTTCCGCACCATTGCCGCCGTAGACATCATTCGCGGGAGGGCGAATCTCGATTTTTTGAAAGATGCGATTGTGTTTGTCGGGTCAACGGCCGCAGATCTCCACGACGCGCTTCTTGTCCCGACGTCGCAGGGCGTTCCCATGCCCGGCGTTGAGATCCATGCTTCCCTTGCGGATACGATCTTGAATCATCGCTGGCTTCGGCCGGTTCCGGCCTGGGCGGTGATGATCGAGCTTGTCGCAATCGGGCTTCTCATCGGATTTCTTTTTTCGCGTCTGCGTGCCCGATGGAGCCTTCCATCCCTTCTGCTGTTATGGGTAATCCTCATCGTGTCTGCGTTGCTTTTGTTTGATCGTGGATGGATCACGGAAATTGTCTGGCCAACGCTCACGCTCGTGTTCGCATCCGTCGCCGTGACGCTCGAACGTCGTCTCACCGCGGACCGACAGCGACGCCAGTTGAAACAGGCACTGTCGCAATACATCTCACCATCCGTCGTCCAGTCAATCCTCCGCGATCCATCAACGTTGAAGCTCGGAGGTGAGCGTCGTCGCATGTCCGTGCTGTTTTCCGACATCCGTGGATTCACGACGATTTCCGAAGGACTCACGCCGGAGCGTCTCATGCAGATCTTGAACGTCTATCTCGACCGTATGACGAACCTCGTTTTCTCGCATAACGGAGTGCTCGACAAGTATATCGGCGACGCGGTGATGGCTTTTTGGAACGCGCCGTTTGATCAACCCGATCACGCGAAGATGGCGGTGCTCACGGCCCTCGACATGCATACGGCGCTCGCGACAATGCATCGAGAGAAGGCGTTTGGCGACATTGAACTCAAGATCGGGATCGGCGTGAACACGGGTGACGTGGTCGTTGGAAATGTCGGTGGGATCGCGCGTTTTGATTACACGGTGATCGGCGACGGTGTCAATCTCGCATCGCGTATCGAAGGACTCACAAAGGAATATCATGTGCCGATTCTGATCACGGAAGCGACGATGAAGGATCTCGCGGGCGAGATCCTCACGCGGAAGCTGGACAAAGTTGCTGTCAAAGGCAAAAAGGAGCCGGTCGTCATCTACGAAGCGATCGAGCGCATGGGATCTACGACAGACGAACAAAAAATTCTCGCGCGTGATTTTGAAGCCGCGCTCGAATCGTATTTTGCAAAGAATTTTTCGGATGCCGTCGCGCGATGCGTTCCGATCCTCGCGGCGCATCCGCTCGACGTCCCAGCGCAGTTGCTCCGTGAACGCGCGAAGCAGTTTATCGAAATTCCTCCGCCAGCGGATTGGGATGGGACGTGGGTGTATATGAAGAAATAACGGAAATATGTCTTCACTCGAAAATCCATTTGGCGCGTCAGGAGCAGCATCCACACCACGAGTGGATGCGATCTCTCCGCAACCTCCGGAGGATTGTTTGCGTCTCACAGCCCACAGCGAAGAAGCTGGAGGAGGCGGAAAGCCGACGATCAAACTTTCTCCAGAGGAAGAGGAGAGAAAGAAAGGGATGATCCAACAACTATCTTTTGGCAATATCTCTCGCGCCCTTGAAATCGCTAAA
>CAYIQM010000039.1:0-7897 GCA_964365615.1 uncultured Gammaproteobacteria bacterium
AAAATGAATTTCGGACTTTTTACGGACGGAAACATCTACACATCCAGCGATCTCATTGTACTAGGCACTATTACATCGGGTGACATTCTTGCATCTGGTAATATCGTGGCCGGAAATGTTACCTCTACGGCTATTCGTGCAAACGGCAATATCAGCGCCCCGAACAACACACCGGAAAACTGCAGTTGGCTACGGCTTTCGCCTGACGGAGAATTCATCTGTGCGGCGAATAAATTCATGACAGGGGTTCGGAAAACTGCGGATACTGTTACGGAAATCCGTTGTTGCAATTTGTAAAGCGCGAGAGTTCATGCTCCGCCTCTGGAACACCGCAACGAGATCGCTTGAAGAGTTTCATCCGATTCATCCGCCAGCCGTAGGGTTGTATACGTGTGGCCCGACCGTGTATTGGGATGCGCATATCGGCAACATGCGCTCGTATGTTTTTGAAGATGTTTTGCAACGCACGCTTGAGCTCGAGGGATACGAGGTGAAACGTGTGATGAACATCACGGACGTCGGTCATTTGACAAGCGACGAAGACGAAGGCGAGGACAAGATCGAACAGGCGGCCGCGAAAGAGGGGAAAACGGCGCAGGAGATCGCCACGATGTACACACACCGATTTCTCGACGACGCACGCAAACTCAACATCAAAATCCCGTCTGCGCCATATCTCTGCAAAGCGACGGAGCATATTCCGGAGCAGATCGAATTGATTCAAGAACTCGAAAAAAAGGGTTTCACATATCAAACGAGCGACGGCATCTATTTTGATACGTCGAAGTTTCCGTCATACGGACGATTGAGCGGGCAGCGTCTCGAAGAGAAAGCAGAAGGCGCACGCGTTACTGTCAACGTCGAAAAACGCAACAAGACGGATTTCGCCCTTTGGAAGTTTTCTGTTAAAAAATCTCCCCCTTACGAAGGCCTGCCCGCCAATCCCGATACACCCGACAGGCGTAGGCAGGCGGGGGGAGTTGAGGGGGTGTTGAAGAAACGACAACAAGAATGGCCCTCTCCGTGGGGTATCGGTTTTCCGGGCTGGCACATCGAATGTTCAGCCATGAGTCGAAAATATCTTGGACAGCCGTTTGATATCCACTGTGGCGGCGTGGATCACATTCCCGTTCATCACGAAAACGAAATCGCGCAAAGCGAAGCGGCGTATGGCGTGAAGCTCGCGAACTATTGGCTGCACAATGAGTTTTTGACGGTGGACGGACAAAAAATGTCAAAATCCTTCGCGAATTTCTATACCGTCAGCGATCTTGAGTCGCGCGGCTTTGATCCGCTCGCGCTCCGATATCTCTACCTCGGCACGCACTATCGTCACAAACAAAATTTTACATGGGATGCGCTTCAAGCCGCGCAAAACGCGTTGATGAAATTGCGCAATAAATTACGTAACTGGGATGCGCCGGAGATCGGCTGCGCAGACTATGAAGCACGTTTCAAATCTACGCTTGCGGACGATCTGAACACGCCGGTTGCGCTCTCGATTCTCTGGAAACTTGCTGACGACCCAAATTATCCGACAAAATCGAAATCAACCACGATGCTTTTTATGGATCGCGTGCTTGGACTCGCGCTCGAGAAGACGCTTGGCAAGCCGATCGAAATTCCAGATGATATTCGTCTCTTCATCACTCAAAGGGAAGACGCGCGTCGAAAAAAAGATTGGCCGAGCGCGGATCGTTTACGACGACAGATCGAAAAACGCGGATGGATAATTGAGGATACGCAGACCGGCACAAAAGTCACTCAAGTGTGATACACTTGTGCGTGTATGGCCGACCTTGTTCGAGCTACTCAAGAGCAGACGAGACCTGAACTCCTTCCGCAGGAAGAGAGCGGGATTCATGCGGATGAACAAGCGTTTGAGCATGCCCAAGAATCGCAGGAAACGTTTCTCGAGGAAGAGGAAGCGGTGACGACGATCGATGGAGTGACTGGCATCGCACCTCTACAAAATCCAGCCGCCGCGGCCATCGTCCAAAAGAGCGAAGAGGTGATTGAAGTCGAAAAAATCATGGAAGAAGGGCTGGGTCCGCTCTATGCGACGCTCCCGGAAGCGGCAAAGCCGCAATTCAAACAAAAAGGGGAAGAAGCCGCAACGGAAATCGCCGGGATGGTCCAGACACTCACGCTCAAACTGAAACGTGTCTTAAAACTTCTCCGCGATTGGCTTCTTACGATCCCGAACGTGAACCGTTTTTTTCTTGAACAAGAGGCGAAAATCAAAACAGATAAAATCGTCGAACTCGTTGACGCGCGTAAAGACGAGCGGCAAAAAACGCCATGACATCCTTTTTTTTAGATCCGATCATTCTGCTCGCGTTGACGATCCTTGGCATCGTCGTCGCGGCCGTCTTCACGCTTGTTGCCATCCGAAGCGTCTATAACCGCCGCGGCCGCGCTAAGGTCGCGTTTGGGATGCGCGTGCTCCTCATTCGTGTCCCAAAAGAACTCCGCAAAGAAGACACCGAGCAAACCAAGTCAACGCAGCAGATCCAGGAGCTCATTTCCGTCATGGAAACGATCTTTGCGACGCTTGGATCGTTACGCGCGGAAAAGGGGATTGGCGCATGGCTTGTGGGGCGGCACGACCAATTTGCGTTCGAGATCGTTGCGCATCAAAACAAAATTTCTTTTTACGTTGCGATTCCCGGCAAATATCGCGAGTTCATCGAAGAACAAGTTCATGCGCAATATCCGAATGCGCAGATTGATGATGTGCCGGACTACAATTTGTTTACCCCAACGGGGGTCATTCTCGGCAGCTATCTCAACCTTCGTCGCTCAACCTTTTTCCCCATCAAAACCTACAAAAAACTGGAATCCGATCCCCTCAATTCCCTTACGAACGCGCTCTCGAAACTCGCAAATCAAGATGGCGCCGCGATCCAGATCATCGTAAGGAGCGCGCCAAAAAAATGGAGAAATGAGGGGCTTCGGATTGCGCGCGCGATGCAGCAAGGAAAGCGCCTTTCAGATGTCCATGGTGGACAATTCCTCAAATCCATCGGCAAAGAAATTACGAGCATGGCCTCAACGTCAAAAGCCGGGGAGAAAAAAGAAAAAGAGCCATATCGCCTTTCACCGCTCGAAGAAGAGATGATCAAAGGACTCGAAGAAAAAGCGTCAAAAGCCGGGCTCGAAACGAACATCCGCGTCATCGTCTCATCGGCAACTGCGGAAACGGCCAAGCGGTATCTAAATGACATTCTCGGCGCGTTCGGACAATTTAACGTCTATGAATACGGCAACTCGTTCGTTTCCGCGACGCCTGCGTTCAAGACGATCCTTATTCGCCATTTTATCTATCGCCACTTTGACCACCGCGCTCTCCTCGTGTTGAACTCGGAGGAGCTCGCGTCTCTCTTCCACTTCCCGTTGCCCATGACGGAGACACCAAAAATCGATTGGCTCCTTTCGCGTCGCGCCCTGCCGCCATCAAACCTTCCGACGGAAGGAGTCTTGCTTGGCATTTCAGAATATCGCGGACACAAATATCAAGTTCGGATGAAACAGCAAGACAGGCGGCGACATCTATATGTCATTGGAAAATCTGGGTCCGGAAAATCTGTATTTCAGGCGTCTCTCATAAAACAGGATATCGAGGCCGGACGTGGAGTGTGCGTCATTGACCCGCACGGCGATCTTGTGGATGAATGTCTCGAATACGTGCCGAAAGAGCGCGCGGATGACGTCATCTTTTTCGATCCGGCTGATCTCGATCGTCCAATCGGGTTGAACATGCTCGAATATGATGTCGCGCGTCCGCAAACGCGCACGTTCGTGATCAATGAAATGCTCAAAATTTTCGATAAACTGTACGACCTCAAAGCAACAGGAGGACCGATGTTTGAGACGTACATGCGCAATGCGATCCTCCTCAACATGGATCACCCGGAATCCGGCAATACGCTCATGGATATTCCTCGCGTGCTCGCGGATGACGAGTATCGCAATTTCAAATTGTCAAAGTGCACATCAATGGAAGTGAAAAACTTTTGGACGAAGGAGGCACTCAAAGCGGGCGGAGAGTCGTCGCTCGCGAACATGGTTCCCTACATCACGTCAAAACTCGCGTCGTTCATCTACAACGACTACATGCGGCCCATCATCGGCCAGCAGAAGAGCGCGTTTAACATGTACGAGGCGATGAATTCGCAAAAAATTATTCTTTTGAAACTCTCAAAAGGAAAAATCGGCGATCTGAACGCGTATCTCCTTGGCATGATCATGGTTGGAAAAATCCTCGATGCGGCGTTGGCGCGTTCGGAACTTCCTCCCGAAGAACGCAAGGATTTTTATCTCTACATTGACGAATTCCAGAATTTCCTTACGGATTCGATCAACGCGATCCTCTCGGAAGCGCGTAAATACGGGCTCAATCTGATCATCGCACACCAGTTCATCGGCCAGTTGACGGGAGCGGGCGGCGATACGAAGATTCGCGACTCAATCTTCGGTAACGTCGGCACCATGATCGCGTTCCGGATCGGCGTGGAAGACGGAGAATTTTTGGAGAAGGAGTTCCAGCCCACATTCTCACTGTATGATCTCGTGAACGTCGAGGCGTTCACCTGTAACATCAAACTCCTGATTGACAATACGGCGTCACGTCCGTTCAATATGAAACCGACCATGCCGCTGCGGCCCAAGAGCAAGGAACTCGCAAACATGCTGCGGGAACTCTCGCGCTATACATATGGAAGAAAGCGCGCGCTTGTTGAAGCGGAGATGTCTGAACGGCAACATGTCGTCGAAGAAACGGGGATTGACGCGGAGCTTGTGTGATATGATATATTCGTGATCTCTATGCGAGATATGAAAATAAAAACAGAAAACGAACAAAACGAAAATGAAAACGTGCGGATGAACGCGCAAGACACACGGCGCGTGCTTGCGATGAAGATCGTGAAGCGCGTGAGAGAGGATCTTGAAAGCCTTGAGAGACTCATCACAAATGAAACGGAGCAGACAGATATAGAGGCACTTCTCACGCGATCAGAGACGATGGATGGCACGATGCTGGGCCCGGCAGAAGGAACGATGCTCGAAGGCGTCTTTGACGGCCAGCACATGGTTGGATCTGACGGCCGTCAGTACGTCGTGCCGCCGAATTACGCATCGAAATCAAAACTCGTCGAAGGAGACATTCTGAAGCTCACGATCCAGCCGAACGGAACGTTTCTCTACAAGCAGATCGGCCCAATCGAACGCCAGCGAGTCATGGGAACGCTCGTGAGGGACGAATTCACGAGCGACTGGTGCGTCGGGGCACTTGGAAAAAAATACCACATCCTCTCCGCAGCCGTCTCCTTTTACAAAGGAAGTGTCGGCGACGACGCGGTGATCCTCATCCCAAAATCCGCGCCCTCACGATGGGCAGCGCTTGAAAACGTCATAAAAAGGGCTGGGTGACGGGTTGTCAGTTTACTGGTTACGTTTTTTCATTTGCTGAACGCTTCTGTCACCTGTAACCTGTCCACTGTTCACTGTCCCGCCTCTGGCGGGAATCCCGCCTACCATAGATTAATCAAATAGCGGTGGCGGGATAACCTGCTTATGCCTTCTTTAAGCTCCCAATACAGACCAAAAACATTTGCCGAGATCACGGGTCAGGATGCAATCAAAGAGACGTTGCGGCTTGAGGTTGAAACCGGAAAACTGGGCCATGCCTACCTCTTCGCCGGACCGCGCGGAATCGGAAAGACGACAACCGCGCGGATATTTGCAAGAGCGCTGAATTGCCTTCACCCAACACACGGCGAGCCGGACAACTCTTGCGATACGTGCCTTGAGATGCAACAGGGCCGTAGTTTAGATGTGATGGAGATGGATGCCGCTTCGCACACCGGAGTGGATAACGTGCGAGAGGCGATCATTGAGCATGTGAGATACGCCCCTGCTCGCCGGAATAAAATCTACATTCTGGACGAAGCGCACATGCTCTCAGGCAGCGCATGGAATGCGCTCTTAAAAACGATCGAAGAGCCTCCTCCGTATGCCGTCTTCCTTTTTTTGACGACAGAACTCCACAAAGTACCGGCAACCATCCAAAGCCGTTGTCAAAGATTTGATTTCAAACGAATTGAGGGTGAGAAACTCGCAGCACGCATCTCGGATCTCGCATCTCGCGAAGGCGTCGCCGTCGCGTCGGACGTCGTGGCGTCCATCGTTTCAAAATCGGATGGATGTCTGCGCGACGCGGAATCGCTTCTTGGCCAACTGCTTGCCCTCGGTGAAAAACAAATCACGATGGATGTCGCATCGCTCATCCTGCCTATTTCGCGACTGCCGATCGCGGCGGATCTTCTTGCCTCATGGTCCGAACGCGAACTTGGACCGGCACTCGCGCAAATTGAGGAGTTGGAAGCGCAGGGCATTCCGATGCTACCGCTCTTTGATGATGTGATCTCTGCCGTGCGGCTTCTCCTCCTTTCGGCAGATTCTGTTGTATCTCGTCAAAAGCTCGCGAGCGGCGATGATGGCGAAAAGAAGCTTGCGACTCTCGTGACGACGTACGAGCCGGCTGAACTCTCTTTCATGGCTCTTATGCTCATGGAACGCCGCAGAGATGCAAAACAAGGCGCAGATGCGAGGTTTTGCATGGAATTGGCTGCGTCAGCCGTTGCACTGAATCTATTGCCTCACGCACAGATCACGACCACCCCGCCTCCTTCGTCGGCTGCCCCTCCCCGCCTGCCTACCCTTGTCGGAATTGGCGGGCAGGTTTCTGCAATCCACTCTTCCTGGCCAAAATTTCTCTCTTTGATGGATGAACGGAGCAAATCACTGACATTTGTCCTCAAGATCACGAAGCCCATCGCACTCGATGGAAATCGTCTGACACTGAAATTCGCTTATGCTTCTCAAAAAAATAAAGTGCTCGACGATATGAAATCGCGAAAAATGGTCATGGAAACGCTCCGCGAAGCAACGGGCATCAACGATCTTGAGATTGATGGCGTTGTACAATCTGAAGATGCGGGAGCGTCGTTCGACCTGCCTGCCGACAGGCACGGCGAACGACCTGCGACGCCCGCCCCCACAAACGTCGTCTCAAACATTCTGAACGCCTTTGGCGGACGAGTGGTAGAAGAAGGAGAAGAAGCGGCTTGAATTTTTTTACTTTGTCGTTAACGATCCTTGTGATGATCAAATGCTTTGCGGATGTTCGTTAGTTTTTCGTTGTTCTCGTAGGTGAGTTCCCAGACGGTTGCGACGTGAAAATCAACTGTATGGATCGTGTCCCATGAGAGATCTTGGAGTTTCAGCATCGCACTCACGAGCGGTTCGCGATGAGAGACAAGGAGTGCGGATTCGCCAGTGGCTTCTTGTCGCACTTCATCAATCACCTGCATGATTCGGTGTGCCATGTCTTCGAGTCGCTCGACGTTTGGATCCTCGATGCGGGGAGGTGTTTCAGGATATTTGGTTGCGGCATGAAAATCTTTCAGCGGTTTATTGAACCACGGGCCAACGTTCCATTCCATCAGTCGTTCGTCCGTACGCGCATTCGGACAACCGAGAATGCGATTGACAATTTGACAGGTCTCTTGGGTGCGGAGAAACGGCGAGCAACGAGAAATCGTTGGGCGAATTCCGTGTTGTTTCATCTCTTCGGCCAGATGTCTGGCCTGCCGCCGTCCTCGTTCGGCGAGCTTAAATTCATGCCCATAAAAAACTTGATTGGGATTATTCGTCAGCCCATGCCGCATGAGATAGATCGTTGTCATACAATTTCGTCTCAACCTTGTCCCGCCTTTGGCGGGATCCCGTCTCTTGATCAAAGTATCCTGTGAGCGGGTAGCGGGAATCGAACCCGCCTCTCAACCTTGTCCCGCCTTTGGCGGGATCCCGTCTCTTGATCAAAGTATCCTGT
>CAYIQM010000040.1:0-7555 GCA_964365615.1 uncultured Gammaproteobacteria bacterium
CAATAAATCCGTTCTCGGACACGACGTCGGATGCAAAGGTGAGCCCAGGTATCTTGACGTTCAGAGTTGGCATGATCCCTTTGATCTTCGTTTTTTCTTTTGTTGCGGTTGTGCCATACGCCGTCGCGGGTGCGAGTTCTTGGCACTGACCGCCCTCCGCGATTTTTTTGCATTGCGTATCGCTCAAGGCTGTTGACTCGCATGTGACGTTTTTCAGTTTTTCATTTTTTGCGTCTGTTTGGATATTTTCGCATGTCCCGTCCGTCGTGAGGCAGATCGTGGATGCGCTCCCCGTCGTCGCGCATTTGCAACACGCGGCATGGATGGGAGTCCAGCCCGCGACACAGAGTGCGCCGACGGAGAGGGCGACGGTCGCGAATCTCATCCGTGTGGAGAATAGGTTCATCGCAAGATTATTTTAAGATGAAGACAAGATTACTTTAAGATGAAGAAATGCTCTAGGGCAAAACGGAGCGTTTTTGCCGGCGCGGAAAGATGGTCAACGAATTCCGGTTGCATCTCGTCTCGCGCGTAAAACAGAAACCAATCCTTTGCCGGGTTTTTCATGCAGGTCATGACCATACCGCTCTGCGTCGTGAGTTTGGGATCTTTTGCGAGAACAAACGGGAGTTTTGGACACGGGTCCATTTGTTTCAAATTGAAATATTTGACAAGTTTTGGATAAACGACCAAACTAGAAAGTTTGGCCATACTGCCCACAATAACGACCATTTTTTGCGGATTGTGCGATTCTTCCTCAAGCCCGAAACAGGTATCCGCGTTCAGGATGGCATACGGTGAAATCGTGTTCACCGTTGACCAGAGCTTGTTGCAACCAAAGCCACTATGTCCCCCAACGGATACGGAAGAGAATTGGATCCCCTGTGTCTTCGGATTCGCGCGCAGCGTCTTCAGTGCCTCTTCGCGGATCTGTTCGAGCGTTGCGCCGGGGAACATCTTGTCGCTTTTTTCACCGCTCGCCGGAAACACGACGATCAGCGGTTCGGATTTTCCATTGTTGATTTTTCCATCCAAAATCGCGTCCATTTGTTTATACGTTTCCCCCCAGCCGCCGTTTCCATGAAACCATATCAGTACGGGATAATTCCCGGGACAATTGAGAGCCTTGCCCGGCACGAGGATGTGCGATTTATGCGGTCTCCACGTCATACCTTTTGGCCCGGAGGGAACGAATGGAAATCGGATAACGGTCGCCGGTCCGGCGTTACATCCTTTTGACGGACTGCCCGGCGAGCCGGTCGAGGCGATCTCGCCCGAAACGGTTCCGGTCGGAAGATCTTTCGGAACTTCATCCGTTGCTTTCAGCCCCGGCTTGCCAATGGCTTTGGCGGCATCGTTGTAGTCCTGCAGTCGCGGCGCGTCAACGCGATCAAGCACGCGCACCTTCACCCCTTGCAGTTCCCGTGTTTTTGGATTGATCGTTCCGAGAATGGCATAGATGCCGAACACGAGGCAAAGGCCGATGATCGCATTCGTGATGTATTCTGTGCCGCGCGCGGCAGATGTAACCGTTGCGCCGACGATATACAGGAATCCGCCATAGACGATCATGACGGCTGCCGCGACCGCGGTGATGCCCAAAAGATAGCGATAGAGCGCGGAGATATACTGTGCGAGATAGGGGATCACGAGAAACCCGCCCTGTGCTTCGATATCCTTCGTAAAAATAAGCCCAGGGATCGGCACATTGAGCTTGAACGGGATCGCCTTGATCGTTTTTTTTGTTGATGGGATCGCCCCGATTGATTCCGCGTAGGTTGCTGGATCGAAGATTTTTTCGCAACGTCCCTTGTCCGCGATGGATTTGCAGACCGACCCCGCGCTTTCCTTCATGCAGACCGCACTGCGAAGATTCTTGTCCGTTTTCGTGAGGTTCCCGCAATCCGCCGTGACATCCAATTCGATGCAAAATGTTTTTTTCGTGTTCTCCGTGAATTCGCGTGTGTCATTTTCACCCGTCGCTTCGCGGCAAAAACAACAGGTGGATGCGGCTTGAATCGCCGTCGGCAAGGTGCTCGCAATCAGCGGGATGCACGCCAAGAGGATCGCCGCGCGATGGACGGTCATGACTTCAGGAAGAGCGTGATCTCACGCTCCAACTCCTCGGCGTTCATGGGTCCGAGATGCGCTTTCGTTCCGATAAAGAGGAGCGGTGCAGCTTGAATGCCGTCGCCGCGGGCCGTATCAACGTCCTCTTGGATGGCGGCGCGAACGCGTTGATCTGTGCGGCATCGCTCATACTCTGCGCCGTTGAGATGTAACTGGGGCGCGAGTCGTTCAAATGTTCGTTCGTTCAGCGTCTCGGCAGAAAAGAGCAGATCGTGCGCTTCCCAGAATTTTCCTTGTGCGCCAGCGCAGCGTGCCGCAATCGCTGCCGCCATTGCGTGTGGGTTGACGTCCATGACCGGAAGGTCGCGCCACACGAGGCGCACACGTCCGTGGAAGGATGACGTGACTTCATCCAGCGTTTTTGCGAGATTTTGGCACGACGGACATTCAAAATCGCCGAATTCGATCACAGAGGCAAAAGACGTTGCGCTGCCAAAACGGACAGGGTCTCCCGGCCGGATCGCTGGGGGTCGAAGGAGCGATATCTCAATTTTTTTTGGTATAATCGCTTTTCGGATCTCTTCCGGCGGCGCACCGGCACGAAAGGCGTCCGTACGGCGTTGCCATTCTTGCGTCACACCTAAAGAGATGAGCCCGAGAAGGGCCAGGAGAAAGCCAATGAGGATGAAGATGCGTTCGCGATTCATCGAAGTGAATAGGTATAGAGCTTTCCCGTTGCGGCGTCTGTAAAAACAAGCTTCGTTCGGTCGCGGTTCACGCGTGGGCTCTGGAGAGAGAACGTTTCTTCCGGGGTGCTTATTTTGACGGCCGTTCCGGCTGCGACATCAATACGGTAGATGTCATCCGGGAGCGACGAATACTGCGATCGGAGGAGTCCCGCGTCATCCGGAAGCGATTTTGGAACGCCGCAGAAGAGTTCCGCGTCCGTGCCCCATGCGCATTTATCCGCCCAGGTATTCAAATTGAGACTCCGGCGGTTGGCTCCAAGCGTCGCTGGATCGCCTGATGCAAGCCAGAGGAGCGGTTTATTATTCCCCGTCGAATCCCTGACGCTGAACAGAAGCGTTTTTCCGCTTGGCGACCAGTTTGGCAGGAATCCGAATCCGGGCGCCGAGATCGCAGAAAAATTTTCTTTGTTTTGTCCGAAAAAAAGGATTTGTTGCCCTGACCCTTGCGGATCGCCCGTGGTCGCATATCCAACAATTTGACCCGTTGGATTCCAATGGATATGCGCTTTGTCCGCATTGGAACCAAGTGCTTCAATCGCACGCGCTTCTGTCCCGTCCGGATGTGAGATGACGATGAAGCGATTGTCTGGATCCTGTCCGATACTCTTGCTTGCCAAGAGCGAATCATCTCCGGCAAACGAGAATTCTTCCCAATGCTTTGGGAGCGTGACCTGACGTTTTTCCGTGAAGTCATAAAAAATATTCGATCCGTCGGGAAATTCCATTATGGCCTTGTCCGCCGCGTTTTCCCAGTGAACGCTGTCTACATTGAAAAATTGGCGGTTACCGAGTGGTCGGATCGTGCCGTCCGGATCTGCGCGATAGAATCGGCCATCATCCGGATTGTAGTATCGGATGCTCCGGCCATCACCTCCCATTGTGACGGCCTGCGAGATGCCTTCGCGTACGACAGATGCGCGCGATGGGGGTCCGGCCGATGTGGCGGTTGGAATGCCGGGAGCGGCCCCTGTTTCCGGCAAACCGCCCGGAGCGGTTTCTTGTGTCGGACGCGGCCCGCCCGTTCCAGCACTCGGCAGTTGACCCGTGAGTTCTTCCGGTTTGAGGCGCGGGGCGGTCAACGGCTGTGCTCGAAAAAACATCCAGTACAGGGCATATCCCATGCCAGCAGAAAAGGCAATGAAAAAGACGGCGAAGATGATTTTTTTTGTCCGTTCGGACATACTTTTTTCAGTATACCACGCTTGTGTCGAATAAGAGTGTGATTCATCATCCCTCTCTTTAGAGTCCAAGGGCGGCTCGGATCACGGAGTTCGTGTCTTTGAGTTGGAAAATGATCGCAACGATGAAGATGATCGCAAGAAAGAAGCAACACGGCGGACTCGTGGGGTTTGCGCACATCGAGATATCAAGGCAGACGGTGATCGCGTCTTCGGGAAGCGTTTGTTCGGGAATAAACTCGGACTTGAAAAAGTATTTGTTGAACATTTGTACGTTCATCTGCAGCAAGAGGAAAATCAAGCTCACGACGTCTGCTGACGTTCCGATATCAACGCCCTCGAGCACGTTTTTTATGCGTTGGAGATTTTTGCGCCTGTCCGCAGCGAATTTTGCCCGGGCGTGTTCTGCAAGTTGACGTTTCAATCCGCTCGTGGCTGATGATTTCGCGCGGTCCGCAGCGCGATCGGAATCGAGCTGCATTCCACGCCCGCTGATGCCATACGGCTGTTCAGGGGCACCTCCGGGCGGCGTTGCGCCACTCGGTCCGCGCCTTCCGGCGAGCGATCTTTCCTGTTCTTGCGGTGAAGTTTCGGGTCGCCCGGCACCGACGAACTGCTGCTGCGTTCGTTGCATCTGTTTTTGCCGTTCGCGTTCACGCTGCCGTTCAAATTCCATTCCCGGTGACTCGAGCATCTCTTCGCCAGCCATCGGGCCTTTTACGGCTTCCGGATGCGTGGTGTAACTTTGGGCTTGCGCGCCGATGTCGAGAACCGAACCTCGCGTGCCTTCCGTCGGCTCGGCCAGCAAACTTTCATCCGAAAGCGGTGTATCCGGTCCCAGAATGTTCTCGGAAATTTCCTCGAGCCGCCGGCGGCCCGTCGTCTGTAACGCTCCGAGCAGCAGAGCGGCTTTCAGTTGCAGGCTCTGCTTCGGTTGATCCGGTCGCTTTCCTCCTCCATTCGGCATACGTCTAGACGAGCTTCAGGCCGCCGCTCATGACCTTGAACTGCATTTTTTTCTTTTGGGGTTTTTCGGAAAGGAGTTTGCCGATCGCGGCGGTCACTTCGCGTTCCAAGAGACGTCGAATGGCTCGTGCGCCTTCTTCTCGGGGCAGCGGTTGTTTTAGAAGCCATTCGAGCACATCGTCCCCGGCGCTGCACGCGACGCGCTGGACGGTTTGGACGCGTCCGAGGATCTGTGTCAGTCCACGCTGGAGGATCTCTCGAAGAGCACTCTCCGTGAGCGGCTCGAACACGATGATGCGATCAAGGCGGTTCAAGAGCTCTGGGCGGAAACGTTGCGTCAGTTCGTCGTGCATGAGCGTTGAAAAATCACGTGCGTCGTCGCCGAAGCCGATCGACTTTGCGCTGAGCTTTTCGCTCCCAACGTTTGACGTGAGGAGGATATACGCATGTCGAAACGACACGGATCGTCCGGTTCCGTCCGAGATGGTCCCATCTTCCATAATTTGGAGGAGGAGGTTTTGCACGTCCGGATGCGCTTTTTCGAATTCGTCGAACAGAACGACACAGTGCGGGCGTTTACGGAGCTTATCCGTCAGTTTTGTCGCATCGCGGTATCCGACGTAGCCGGCCGGAGAGCCGATGAGTTTAGAAATCGTGTGATGCTCGGAGAATTCTGACATGTCAAGTTTGAGCAGCGCGTCCTCGCGGCCAAAAAGTTCTCGCGCGATGACGCGCGCCATTTCCGTTTTGCCGGTCCCGGACGGACCGACGAAGAGGAGCATCGCGTTCGGTCGGTTTGGGTCATGAAGGCCGAGACGCGAACGCGTGATGACGTCGGCCGCCGCACGGACCGCAGAGGTTTGGCCGACGATCGCCGTCGCCAGACGCGTCTCGAAGCTCGTGAGCCGCTCCCGTTCGGTCGCCAGCACAGACGCGAGCGGTACACTGGACATGCGTGAGATGACGCTCGCGACGTCCACCGTGCTCACGAGCGGCATTTCTTTTGCGCGCGCGGCGTCATACGAGGCTTTGAGCGTCTCGTACTCCTTGATGAGTTTTTCCGCTTCCGTCGTGGCTCGCGCGGCATCTTCTAGCCGTCCTTCGGAGACGGCCGCTCTCTTTGCCTCGAGCACCGCGTTCACGGCGAGTTCGAACGTCGCGAGCCGTTCCATTTTTTCGCGCGAGTGGCGCCGAGCGTTGACGCACGCGGCCGCTTCGTCGAGGAGGTCAATGGCCTTATCCGGGAAAAAGCGATCGGTGATGTAACGTTCCGCGAGATGGACGCAGGAGGCGGCAACGTCTGGTGCGTACTGAATCTGGTGGTATTTTGCGTAATACGTTTCGAGACCTTTGAGCATTTCCTCTGTCGCTTCGGCCGTCGGCTCGTCTACGGAGACCGGCTGGAAACGTCGTTCGAGCGCGGCGTCCGGTTCGATGTGTTTTTTGTATTCCGTCCACGTTGTCGCGCCGATGCAACGGATTTCTCCACGCGCAAGCGCCGGTTTGAGAATATTCGCCGCGTCGAGCGAGCCCGTCGTCGATCCCGCGCCGACAATATTGTGAATTTCATCAATGAACAGGATCACGTTCGGATCGTTTTTGAGTTCATCCATAATTTGTTTGAGCCGCGCTTCGAATTCGCCGCGATACATCGTTCCGGCGATCGTGAGTGCGAGGTCGAGGGAGAGAAGACGTTTTCCATGAAGGACATCCGGCACGTCATGCATCGCGAGTTTTTTTGCGAGGCCTTCCACGATCGCCGTTTTTCCGACGCCCGGTTCTCCAAGCAGCACGGGATTATTTTTCGTTCGACGGCACAGAATCTCAATGACGCGCATCAGCTCGTTTGCACGGCCAATCACCGGATCAAGCGCATTCGCGGTCTCTGGCTTTGTGAGTTCACGGGTAAAGGCATCGAGTGCCGAGAGGCGAGCCCCGCGCATTGACTCGCCGCGTCGGGCTTGGTCCGCCCCTGGCAGAACTCGCTGCTCGTTTTCTTCTGGAATTTCGAGCCCCGAGAGCTCTGGAAAGCGAGAAGTGGATTTGAGGACTTGAAGCACGTGTTCGCGCAGCGGCCCGACTCCCGCGCCACACGATTCGAGAAATTGATTTACGTCATCGCATTGAGCGTCGAGGAGCGAGGAGAGAAGATGTTCCGTCCCGATGTATTTATGTTCATGCAGATGGGCCGTGAGCACGCATTTTTCGATGATGCGTTTCACGGCAGGCGATAAATCCGGAGCAACCGTCCCGCCGTGCGAGAGCGGTGGAAGGATCCCGCGGAAAACAAGTTCCGCTTTTTGAGGAGTGACCCCGGCTTTTTGAAGCAGCTCTGCGCCAATACATCCTTTTTCGCCCACAAGTCCAACAAGAAGGTCTCCGGGTTCGACGAAGATCCGTCCGTTTCGTACCGAAAACTGCAGCGCTTTTTGGAGCGCCTCTTTCAAATGCGTCGTGAAGCGATCAAGAAGGTCGGGAGTGAGCATTGGGGGGGGGCAGACAGTAGATAGCAGTTGGCAGATAGGTTTTCAAATGACCTATCTACAATCTACTATCTACAATCTACTATCTACAATCTACTATCTACAATCT
>CAYIQM010000041.1:0-7323 GCA_964365615.1 uncultured Gammaproteobacteria bacterium
AACTAGCACTCCATCTATGTGAGTGCTAACGCATGGATGACCACTTGAAAGAGCTTCTCGGCTTTGTTGTCGAAGACGTCATCGAAACCGGAGAACCGGTTGGTTCGCAATATCTCGTCGAATCGCATGAGCTCGATGTGAGTCCAGCGACGATCCGAAACTGGTTTGCGGAACTTGAGGCCGACGGTTTTCTCCTTCAGCCGCACACATCGGCCGGCCGCGTGCCAACGGAAAAAGGATATCGGTTTTACCTCAAGGATCTCATGGAGCATGCGTCGCTTTCCAAACACGAACAGCATGAGCTGCAAAAGACGCAAAATCTCAAAGCCTTTGCCAAGCGCGCGGCGGAATTCGCGGAAAATGCGGTGCTCATCGGGTTTGAGGATGCGGACACCTTTTATACGGGGCTTTCGCATCTCTTTGCGCAGCCGGAGTTTCACGACCAAACGAGCATCGTGACGCTCGGCGAGGTGCTTGACCATCTTGACGAAGTCTTGAACCGGATCCGACGCACAACGTATACCGTGCCAACAGCTCTCATCGGTCACGACTGCCCGTTTGGCAATGCCTGCGGCTCGGTGGTGCTGACCCTCGCAGACGGAACGCTGGTTGGACTTCTTGGACCGATACGCATGGATTATCGCCATAGCGTCGCGATTTTGAACGCGGTGAAAGAAATGATGTATTGACCCATTTATGGATGAGACACAAAAAATTGACGCGGCGAGCGAAGATACACCCTGTCCCCACTGCTCCGAGTATCTCGCGACGGCCAAGCGCGCTCTTGCGGATTACGCAAACTTGAAGAAAGAGATCGAACGTGAAAAAATAGAGTTCGCGAAATTTTCTAACAGACAATTATTGGTAGATCTCCTCCCTGCGATTGACCAATTTCAGACGGCCCTCACGCACGCGCCGGCGTCAATAGATGCAACGTGGCTCGCGGGACTCACGGCCGTCAAGGCGATCTGGGATTCCACGTTCCGTGAAATTGGACTCACGCCCGTGCCGACAGACTGTGTATTTGATCCAACGCTCCACGAAGCGGTTGCGGAGGAAGCGGTCGAGGGAACGCTGGAAGGAAAAATCATCCGCGTCGTTCAAAACGGCTGGAAACTCCACGAAAAACTCCTTCGACCCGCAAAAGTCATCATTGCAAAAAAACCATAAAACTCAATCTGCCATCTACTATCTACACCCTCATATGCCCAAAATTCTCGGAATTGACCTCGGAACGACAAACTCGTGCATGGCCGTAGTTGAAGGCGGCCAGCCAAAAGTGCTTGAAAACGCGGAAGGCGCAAAAACGACGCCGTCCATCGTTGCGATTTCAAAGACCGGCGAGCGTCTTGTGGGGCAAATCGCGAAGCGCCAATCCATCGTGAATCCGGAAAACACGCTGTTCAGCGTGAAGCGGCTCATCGGCCGCCGCTGGAACGATGCGGAAGTGCAGCGCGACAAGGAATGGTTGCCCTATAAATTGGTTCAAAAAGGTGACGGTCTGCGTGTCGTCATGAATGGAAAAGAATGCTCTCCAGAGGAAATTTCCGCGATGATTCTTCAAAAATTGAAGACGGACGCTGAAGCGCGGCTCGGCGAAAAAATCACGGAAGCGGTGATCACCGTCCCCGCGTATTTTGACGACTCACAGCGCCAGGCAACGAAAGTCGCGGGTGAAATCGCCGGTCTGAAGGTGCTTCGCATCATCAACGAGCCGACCGCAGCTGCGCTCGCATACGGATTCGATCGCAAAAAAGACGAGAAGATCGTCGTGTATGATCTCGGCGGCGGGACGTTCGACGTGTCGGTTCTTGAAATTGCGTTCGACGCGACGACCAATCAAAACACCGTCGAAGTCAAGGCAACGAACGGCGACACGCATCTCGGTGGCGACGATTTTGATCAGACGCTCATCAAGTGGATCGTTGGTGAATTCAAGAAGCAAGAGGGGATTGATCTTTCAAAAGACACGCTTGCGCTTCAACGCATCAAAGAAGCTGCGGAAAAGGCAAAGATTGAGCTCTCGAGCGCAATCGACACAGAAGTGAACCAGCCCTTCATCACGAGCGACGCGAACGGTCCGAAACATCTGTTGATTAAACTGTCGCGCGCGAAACTCGAAGAACTCACGCAGACGCTCGTCGAAAAGACGCTTGAGCCGTGCAAAAAAGCGCTCGCGGACGCAAAACTCTCTCCGTCTGACATTCACGAAATAATCCTTGTTGGGGGCATGACGCGCATGCCGCTCGTGCTGCAGACGGTCGAAAAATTTTTCGGCAAAAAGGCGAACATCTCCGTAAATCCGGACGAGGTCGTCGCGCTTGGCGCGGCCGTCCAAGCCGGAAATCTTCAAGGAGACGTCAAAGGCGAACTCCTGCTCCTCGACGTGACGCCGCTTTCGTTTGGACTTGAAACGCTCGGAAGCGTCGCGACAAAAATCATCGAACGCAACACGACCATCCCCACGTCAAAATCGCAGATTTTTTCGACGGCCGCGGATGGGCAAACCTCCGTGGAGATTCACGTCCTGCAAGGCGAACGCGAGATGGCCGCGGACAACCGTTCGCTCGGGCGTTTTACGCTTTCTGGACTTCCATCCGCGCCGCGCGGCATTCCGCAGATCGAAGTCACGTTTGACATTGATGCGAACGGCATCCTTTCCGTCAAAGCCGTTGACAAAGCGACGAACAAAGAACAAAAAATCACGATCACGGCGTCAACGAATCTTTCAAAAGACGAGGTCGAGAAGATGAAGAAGGACGCGGAGTTGAACGCGGAAGCGGATCAGAAACGACGCGAACTCATCGAGGCGCGCAACATGGCCGAATCCATGATCTACACGACGGAAAAGATGTTGAGCGAGGCGAAAGACGTTACCGATGACGAAAAGAAGCCGGTGCAGGAAAAGATCGAAGCGTTAAAAAAACTGAAAGGTAGCGATGACGTCGAGGCGATCAAACGAGCCGGAGACGAACTTGCGCAGGTTGCACAGAAAATCGGCGAGGCAATGTATCGAAAGCAATCCCGCCAAAATGTTGAAACAAATAAAACGGAAAGCGATATCCCGCCAGAGGCGGGACAGAACGATGCCGCGACGACGCCCGATCCCGACACGAAGGAGGGGGAATTCAAACAAAATTGATCTAGTATGCCAGAACAACAGATAACCGTCAACGCGGATCCGAAGGAATTGAAAGGACGTTACGCGAACGCGATTTCCGTCACGTCGCAAGAACGCGACGTCGTCTTGGACTTCTTGAGCCACGTCAATGCGCATGGAATCAATCAAGCGCAGCTCGTCTCACGCGTCTTTCTCAATCACTTCACCGCAAAAAATCTGATCGAGACATTACAAAAAACGCTTGCGGAGTGGGAAAAAATGAGATACGAGGGAAAATAAAAATCACATGTCCGTCTTTGAAAAAATCAAGCAACTGCTCGATGCAAACGACATCGTCTACACAACCGCGCACCACGAGCCAACGCGAACATCAGAGGATGCAGCGCGGATCCGAGGCGTTTCATTGCATGAAGGCGCGAAGGCATTGGTGCTCCGTGGCAGCAAGACGAAGACGCATTGGTTGTTCGTCATGCCGGCCGATTTGAAACTTGATGGGAAAAAAGTCAAACAGATTGTCGGCGAAAACGTAAGTTTCGCACAGGATCCGGAGACGGTGACGGGTTGTGTTCCTGGTTCTGTGCCACCATTCGGTTCTATCATTGGTTTGAAAACGTATTGCGACAAGCGTCTCGCAGAAAACGAAGAAATCAATTTTAACGCAGGCAGTCTCACGGATTCGATCAACATGAAATACGGCGATTATCTCGCGTTAGAAAAACCAACGATGTCGGATATCGCACAATCGGATGCCCAATAAAGACTACTACGCGACTCTTGGCGTGAAGAAAGACGCGAGCGACGACGAAATCAAAAAAGCGTTTCGTCGTTTGGCGCACGAGCATCATCCGGACAAGGGCGGGAATCAACAAAAGTTTAAGGACGCAAATGAGGCATATCAAGTGCTTGGCAATGCCGAAAAACGACGGACGTACGATCAGTTTGGGTCCGCGGCGTTTGAGCAGGGCGGATTCAATGGAGCACAGGGACCCGGACAAGGATTTGGGGGTTTCAATATCAACATGGATGATCTTGGCGACTTCGGCGATGTCATCGGATCCATGTTTGGAATGGGTGGGGGACGTCGCTCTCAAAAAGCGTCGCGAGGCGCAGATATCGAAACAGACATCACGATAGAGTTTCTTGAAGCCGTGAAGGGCGTGGTGCGGAAGCTCAAGGTATATAAACACGAGGCCTGTGCCGTGTGCAACGGTTCCGGCGCAGAGCCGGGATCGAAAATTGAGACCTGCAAGACGTGCGAAGGCCGTGGACAAGTGCGCCAATCGCTCCGCACCGTTTTCGGCATGATCCAGCAGGCAACGACGTGCCAGGATTGTCGCGGCGTTGGATCACGGGCCTCAAAACTCTGCAAACACTGCAACGGAAGTGGAATTGAAAAAAAAACGAAGGAAATTTCTTTTACGATTCCGGCCGGCATTGGCGATGACGAGGCGCTGAAAATTTCCGGCGAGGGAGAACACCCGGGACGAGGCGGGCACGCTGGAGACCTCTATGTCCGCGTGACGGTCAAATCACATCCAACGTTCGTCCGAGATGGAAATGATGTGCGCTCCACGATTCACGTTCCATACTCTCTCCTAACACTCGGCGGGTCGGTGGATATTGAAACGGTTGACGGCCACGGATCCCTTTCGATCCCCGAAGCGACGGAATCAGGGACCGTCTTCAAGCTTCGCGGCAAGGGCATTCCATCCCTTCGTTCCAGCGGCCGGGGCGATCATCTTGTGACGGTACAACCGCTCGTCCAACGCAAATTAACGAAAGATCAACGACGCGTTCTTGACGATTTGCGTCACGTGGGACTGTAGTCTTAACAGTCCATCAAGTCTATAAAGTCGAAAGTCTACAGTCTGTTGTTTGTTGTTTGTCATCTGTCCACTGTAACCTGTCACCTGTAACCTGTCACCTGTAACCTGTCACCTGTCACCTACCTTACATGGATCGTTCCCATTTTCCCACATTCTATCGTACGCACGTTAAAAAAGTGTATCGTTTTGTGTTTTATCGCGTTCAGGGCAATACGGAAGTTGCAGAGGATCTGACGCAGGACGTATTTCTCAAAGCCCTTTCAGCGTTCGATCGATATGATCCAACCATTAGCGCGAGCTCGTGGATTTATACGATCGCGCGGAATCATTTGATCAACCACGTACAAAAACAACGCCACACGGAAACGTTGGAGGCGATCGAAAACACGGATTGGGATCGCGTGGATTGGGCGGAACGCTTATGTGTTTCGCATGATGAAAAACGACTCCTCGAAGCGATCAAGAAGCTGCCAGAAACAGATACAAAGATCGTTCGGCTCAAATACCTCGAAGGATGGTCGTACGAAGACATTGCTGAAAAACTAGGAAAAACGGCTGGTGCGCTGCGTGTTCAAGCCCACCGAGCCCTCAAAGAGCTTGAAAAACTCCTGAAACATTATTGAGAAAACTGTGTATTATTAATGTAGCTATTGTTTCCTACTCCCTGTTTGCTACTGTCTACCATCTCCCCACATGCTCTATCTTCTCAAACGAAAATTGAACCGTTTAGGCGCGCACGCGGACCCGCGTCCGTTGTTTCTGCGTACACTCGAAAGACGGCTAAACGTAAATCTCAATTACGGATTTTCACATATCACCGTGCGGAAGTGGATTGTAAGCGCAGCAAGCGTTGTCGCGCTTGTCGGAAGTGGAACCGTGTCTTACGCATATACTTCCGATAGAGTTCTCCCAGATCATCCGTTGTATTCCGTTCGCACTGCACTTGAGAATATCGAGGAATCACTTGCAACGAACCGAGATAAAAAAGTAGACGTTGGGCTGAAAATCATCAAACGACGCTTGCGCGAAGTCGAGGTGCTTTCTGCACGAAAACAATCTGATCTTAAACACACGAAGAGCCTCATCCGATCAACCTTAGATCGCGCACATACACGCACGCTCTTACTTCCAGAACCAACTCCCAAAGAAACTCAAGAGGAAACACAAAATACTGTGGCACCATCAGCACCTCAAGAAGAGATGGTGAAACGAGTTGACCTTGTCATTGAAGCGACCGAGGAGGGATCAGAAATTCAAGAGCACTGACCTCCCCCTGTGTCCCCCTCCTTGTCATGGAGAAGGAGGGGGAATTTCAGAACCCCCTCCTGCCGCCTGCCCGCCTTGGGCGGGATGAACAGGAGGTGGCAGGGGGAGGTCACTCAATAATCTGGATGAGTGTCGCGTCGAATGTCTCTTGAAGGCGGACATCGCGTGAGCTTTGCACAAACACACGATCTCCCTCTTTGAAATGCGTGAGTGGAATCGGTTTCGTAATGACGTTTGACGGTGGAACTGTCTTTGTCTCTTTTTGTTTGATAAATGCGGCGATCTCATCCCTGAATTGTTCAGGCGATTTTTTGATGACGCGTTGGAGAATTGTTGCAGACGTTACGATCGCGATGCGGGTATTGGATACTCCGTCAACAATTGGATCCGTATCGAACGACTCTTGAATGACCGTGATCGAATCTGGTCCGATGGATTTTACATGTCCAAAAAAATGGTTCGCATCTTGCGCAGGCAGGATGCAGCTTGATTTGTAAGACTCACGCGCGGCAAGATATCCCTTCACATAATTTTCTTTCGCGGAGTTTCCGAGTCTTTGTTCAAGCTGAAGCGCATGTAATCCGACGAGGGCGAATGCGGTCACGACGAGCATCGTCGCGAGAATCGTGAGAAGCGCACGGCCGGAAGAGTTGGGGCTATTCATAATATTTATCCACAGTATAACACACGGACAGACATCTTGACGAAAATACGAAAAATGGTAGTCTGGAATTGTATGGAGGACAAACAACCGACAATTCAAGACGTGCTCGACCTACTATCTGATTTCAGGGGTCATACAGATGAAAAATTTGATCAGATTGACTCGCGGTTCGAACAGATAGATTCTCGGTTCGAGCGAATGGACTCTCGCTTAGATGAAATGGGTGATGCCATTCAGGGGCTTGCGTCTCATATAGATGAACGATTCGATACGATGGATGAACGGTTTGATGCTCTTGATGGCCGCGTGACGCGCATCGAAAGCACAATGGTCACAAAGGACTATCTGGACGAGAAACTCAACGTGCAAAAATGGGATATCACAAAAATCATTAGCGCAGAGAACGATAAAGTGCTCTTTCTCGCCGGAGCTTTACAGGCGGAGGG
>CAYIQM010000042.1:145-7268 GCA_964365615.1 uncultured Gammaproteobacteria bacterium
TACGATACCCGCTCACAGGATACTTTGTGTTCAAGGAGCGGGAGAAGGCACCGATGAATAGCCACTATACGATACCCGCTCACAGGATACTTTGTGTTCAAGGAGCGGGAGAAGGCACCGATCGCGAATTTGTAAGCGTAGTCTACTGGGTGGTTTGAAAAGATTCAATGGATCGCGTATGATGCGACCGTATCGGACTCTCGTGTATGATCAGTGTTGTGTCTGGCTGTGGCACAGTTGTTAGTTCAGCTCGTTTGTCGGGGATTGGCGCAGTTGGTAGCGCGCCTGCTTTGGGAGCAGGAGGCCGTGGGTTCGAGTCCCGCATCCCCGACAAACGAGCTGAAATACGCACCCCGCGAGCCATGCCTTCGCGTAGAACGTGATCCTCAATTTCGTAGAACGCGACAAATAGAGGCAATGGAAAATAGTTTATGGACACGCTTTATCAAAAAATCATTGAACAAATAGTCAGGAGTGGAAAGCGGATTCGTGACAAATCTGGCAAAATTCAAGATATCGGTGTCACGAAAAAGCATCTGACTGAAGAAGACATCAAAATCGAAAGAGAGCTGAAGCAGATCATCAAAGAATGTAATGTAAAACATGAGTTTTACGCCGAAGAAGAAAATGGTATTTTTTTAGATGCCGATGATGTTTGGGCCGTTGATCCCATTAGCGGAACTTCTGTTTTTATCAGTGGACTGCCTCACTATGGAATCGTAGCGGCGCATATCCACAATCGCGAGGTTCAATTCGCGGTCGTGTATGATCCTTCCATGGATGAGTTATACACCGCGTATAGAAATAAAGGCGCATATTTGAACGGACGCATCATGACAATCAAGAAAGTTCGTCCAGAAAAGCCGAAAATCATTTTTAATCTTTCATCAGGTTGGAAAGATTCCGAAAGCGCAAGAAAAATTTTTTGTGAGATCAGTCACTTTGATCTCTATCGCGCGTTGGGTTCTCATGCGGTAGCTGACTGCCTTGTTGCTTGCGGCAAATACCATGGCGTCGTGTGTCTCGCAAAAGATAGTTTTCCGTACTTTGCAAGCAGTCTCATGATAAGAGAAGCTGGCGGTATATTTACCAATATCAACGGTGAAGAACATATCAAGCCGAGCGACAGGATTTTTATTGGCGGCGACAAGGGAACGTATCAGAAATTGAAACCCATCATTGAAAGAATTTTGAAAGAAAAAGGCACATAAAATAAGACCAGCTTTCGCCGGTCATATTTTATGGTCGGGCTGGCGGGACTCGAACCCGCGACCCCATGCACCCCATGCATGTGCGCTACCAACTGCGCCACAGCCCGTGACGGTGAATGTATCTGATCGGACGCTGTTGTTCAAGGGTCTAACCGCCCCCTCTTGACGTCCTCACCCGTACCCCCTTGCCAAATCCCCAACATTTGCTTGTGTCCCGTTCACGGGTGCCGTATGCTATCGCCATCGAATTCTTAATTTTTATCCATTGCCTCTATGGCAAAAATGACAAAAGCACAAATTGTGCGCGAACTCGGTGAAAAGTCAGGCCTGTCTAAAAAAGATGTCGAGAGCCTTCTCGATACACTTGCCTCCATGGCATATAAGCATGTGAAGGCGGACGGTATGTTTGTTGTTCCTGGTTTTGGGAAGCTCGTCAAAGTCCATCGCGCGGCGCGACAAGGCCGAAATCCGGCAACGGGCGCGACGATCCAGATCCCGGCAAAGACGGTCGTGAAGTTCCGTGTCGCAAAGGCGGCAAAGGAGGCAGTGTTGTAACCACCCCCTGCCCCCTCCTCGGATTTTGTATGAGGAGGGGGTGTTGGAGAGGAGTTAAAAACGCGGGCACACCCCGCGTTTTTTTGTTTTTTAGAAAAAGATTATTGTCGAGATTTCCACTACGGATATCGCACGTGTCAATACCGCCGAAACGCTTGATGAGATTATGAGTGCAGCACGGCTTGACTATACCCTCGGTGCCTACTCTTCTCATAAAACCGCAAAGAGCCTCATTGCCGCTCTGCGCGCATGATATGACAATGAACTTCACGCCGCGCTTCAAGCGGACTGTTCCATTCTTGATCACGACGCGGTAGGATGGTGGAGTATGAAGGAAACCGTCTGCGTTCGCGAGGTGCATGCCGAAGTCTTTTCCATTGGCGGCGCGCTCATCCTCATGCTGTGCATCGTCCTCACAGTCGTCTCGATCATGGCCGTGTCCACCTCGGAACTGACGGGGCTACAAGCGGTGATCGCCATCATCCTCACCATCGCGGCATGGATCTACTACGTGAGTTCCGTAACCGAGCGTCTCCAGCTTGTTGATCATGCGATTGAATATACATCCTTTCTCGCGAAACGCCGTTTCATCCACCTCACGGACCTCGAGGCCATGTTGCTTGTCCATCAAGGCTTTAATCTTGAACGGGGAATTGAAACGATCGAATTTCGACGACGCGGCTCGAAACCAGATCGCATCGCGCTTGGACCGTGTTGGCAGCACCATCGCCTCGAAGCCTTTCTTCACTCCGTCGAAGAAGCGTTGAACGCGCCAAAGCAGCTTTTCGAAGAGGCGAGGTGAGTGTACGATACCTGTCTATGGCACGAAAAATCCCTCTGCGCGGGAAGGTCGCAAAGCTCGGACAAAAATTAGCGAAAACGATCGAGGCGAGCGGCACTAAGCGCTATGCGCATTGGCTTTGTGCCCCGGGTCAGGTGTGCATCCCAACAGAAGAACCTCTGTTTACGGAAAGTCCTCAATGGCGGATTTTTCGAATCATGGCTGAATTTGTCGAGGGATTTGAATTGTTATCAAAACTAAAAAAGGAAGTGTCTGTCTTCGGCAGCGCGCGTGCCATGCCAACGAGTCCCTATTACAACATGGCTCGAGAGTTGGGATATAAACTTGGAAAAAAAGGATATACGCTCGTTTCAGGTGGAGGTCCCGGCATCATGGAAGCTGCGGACAGAGGCGCATGTGAAGCCGGCGCTGAATCCGTGGGGTTGAATATCCAGCTCCCCATCGAACAACGTACAAATAAATATGTGAAGAGAGGGATGGGATTCCACTATTTTTTTACGCGCAAAGTGATGCTTTCCGCGTCAGCGCAGGCGTACGTCTTTTTCCCCGGCGGCCTCGGCACGATGGATGAGATGACCGAGATGGTCACGCTTGTCCAGACCGGAAAAATTCCGTCGAATGTGCCCGTGATTTTGTTCGGCAAAAAATTCTGGCAACCCTATCTCGATTGGGTGAACAAAACATTGAACGAGGAACATCGGTACGTCGAAAAAGAGGAAATCGCAATCATGCAGCTCGTGGATACGGTGAAGGATGCAATTAAAATTATTGAGAAGACAACGGAGCGACGTTTTGGATAACGGAGCGTCACAAAAATCATGTCTTTCATCCGGCTATTCTCGGAACTCTCAAAAAACGACGTCCATCTGGCCGGCGGCAAAGGCGCGTCGCTCGGCGAGATGACGCAGGCGGGAATTCCGGTGCCGCCCGGGTTTGTGATCCTTGCGTCGGCGTTTGACCGTTTTCTGCATGAGACGGGATTGAAGACGGAGATCGAAGCGAATCTTCATCTGTGCGGGGGCAGACTGATCGCAGGACCAAAACTCGGGTATTCTCGGTGTTACGAAGACAACAGTCGGAATGAGAAGGACTACCAATATCATGTCCGTTGGTTGATTGCGATGATCAATCGGGGGAAGACACGTTGATGCAAGAAGCTATTGTGAGGATTTTGAAACGCGCGTAAAAACACGAAACCGCCCAGAGACCGGAGAAAGACGATCTCGTGGGCGGTAAGAATTTCCGCCGGCGTAGGTCACGTTGCGATCACCACCGTTCCGGTCAGCATGCCGTTCGTGATGATGAGAGCCCCCGCCTCTCCGAGAATGATATCGCGGACGCGTTCGATTTCATTGCCGCACACGAGTAGATGGATGGCGAGTAAATTCGAGACGACGCCATGGCATCCCACGCGTACGATTGCATCAGATGAGAGCTTCCACTTCTGCATCTTCTTCTGTAGAGCCGAAAAGGCGCGAGCAACCCATCGGGTGAGAACATCGGTCGTGTCGGCCTTCTGATAGCGCCGAAGCGACGCATAACCGAGTGTTGTAAACAAGCGTCGCATCTCATCCTCGTCCTCTTTGGTCTCCGGACCATAGAGCTCCGTGAGGGGCCGTACGAAACCATCTATCGCTACCGTTCTGATGGCACGTATTGCCGTCGAGCTCACAATGAGTGCGGCAGGCGTGAGTCGCATGTCGCGCAGCATCTGTTGAGCCGTGTTCGCCTGCTGTCGTCCGAGGTGGCTCAACGGACGGACGAGATCGTCGTCGCCCAATACCGCATTTGCATGACGCTGGATGATGTACGTTGTCAATGTCTCAACCTCCTTGCCGAGCAATGGAAGCCCATTCGCTTCTCATCGTCGGACCAACAAAGGTAGCATAAAACGCCTCCACGGTCAAGCTGGGTGCTGGAGGTGACGTTATGATGTAGGTTTGGCGCGTTTGATCCGTTTCTTCTGTTTCAGCGTCAGCATTTCGCCATTCAGTTGGCACTCGAGTTTTTTGATCGTCTTCAGCGTCCGTGCGGATACGCGAACTTTCACCCCTCCGATGCGGACGGATTGGAGATTCAAATTTTGACGGTGCTTGGTCGCGATGTTGGAATGGCTGCGCGAGTTGCCGAAGTTCGGCCCACGGCCTGTTAATTGGTCAATGCGGGACATAGGGATTGAAGAGAAAGTCAAAAGTCTATAAAGTCCACCAAGTCAGCAATATGGCAAGACAATAGCTTGTTCATGTACACTTGGCAAGAGTCACACTTCAACCATGACTTTCAGACTTTAAGACTTTAAGACTTTTTTACTATGTTCTCTCTTCTCTTTCAGCAGCCTCTCCTGTTTTTCGTATGGGTCATCGCGTTTTTGATTGCGCTTTCCATCCACGAATTCTCGCATGCCGCGGTCGGAAATTGGTTAGGCGATCCGACGGCGAAACGGCTGGGCCGCCTCACGCTCAATCCGCTTGCGCATGTAGATCCGATCGGTTTTCTTGCCGTCATCTTCATCGGATTCGGTTGGGGAAAGCCTGTGCCGTATAATCCGTACAATCTGCGTTGGCCAAGATGGGGGCCTGTCGCGGTCGCGACGGCCGGGCCGCTCAGCAATTTTGTCCTCGCGATTCTCTCCGTCGTCCTGCTCGCAAATTTGGGACCTGCGCTCGGATCAAATAACCTCCTCATTGCCTTTTTGGCCATCTGCGCGCAATTGAATATCGCGCTTCTTGCGTTCAACCTGATCCCGCTCCCGCCGCTGGATGGATCCAAAGCACTTCTCGCGATCCTTTCTCATCCGAAATATGCAGCGGCGCGTCTCTTTATCGAAACGCAAGGGCCGCTCCTCCTCCTCTTTTTGATCTTCGTTGATTCCATTTCCGGACTTGGCCTCTTTTTGACGCTCTTTGGATGGACTCGGAATCTTGTTACGGCCATCGCCGGATTTCCGCTCGGGATATGAGTGGACAGGGGTTTGTCGCTACAATTTTCGGACTTGCCGTGGGGATGTCATTCCTTGCGCATGCGGCCACGTTCGCCCCACCACCGTCGTTTGCCGCGATCGTCTATGGGATTATTCCGTTCCTCGTCCTCGGAACGATCGTGACGGCACTCATCTTCCTCACCGTCACGCGTGATCATCTCGACTCCGTCTTGTTGTACGTGATTCGGATCGCGTGCGTCACATGCGGCATCGCGCTTGGCGCGTCGCTTCTCCATCTCTGGAACGACGGGCGGTATGACGCCGTTCTCTCTCCGCATGAGGCATTCGTATCCATCCTCACTCTCGGTCTCTTTCCGCTCAAAGCCGGTCCAGACGTTCTCATTCGATTTTTCCCCGCCATCTTCGCCGTCGGTGCGTTCCTTCGTTTACGACGATTAGGAGGAGCATTCACACAGAACGTCGGTGCTGCATTTTTCGTCTATCTAGTTCTCGCCGGTTTCAACCATGCCCTTTCGTGGATCGCGGGAGTTCTAGCCATCGTTGGACGGGAAACGCTTCAAAGTTCCACGGATGCGGTTCGTCTCCTCATCCGCGCACAGGCCGATGGATATTGGACACGCGCGCAAGCGGATCGTTTTTTTACGCCGATGGGTTTGCAAAGCGACAACAGTTTTCTGTTGATTCATGCGGCGGTGATGTTCCTTGGAATCTCGATCGCGTGCATCCTCCTCGGTCGCCGCGAGGTTCGCGGATTCAATCGCCTCGTGAAACAGCTTTGCTCCCGTCGCGTGCTTTTTGTAGGGAGTGTGATGTTGCTCGGCCTCGCGATCGGCAACGTGAATCGGATTTTTTGGTCGTACACCGACGTACTCGCCTGCCTTGTCTTCATCGTTTCCGCGTTTGCGTGGCTTCTCTCCTGGCACCTGCGTCGCGATTTTGCATCGGTCGAAATATCTGTAGGGACAATTCATGAATTGCCCTTACCGGTCATCGCGAGCTGTGCGCTCTGCATCGCACTCTACGGCGCGTTTGTACTCGGGTGGCCTGTATTTTTTGGATTCCTCATTGCAACGATCGCGGATATCGGATGCCTCACACCACAGCTCGGGTCTTTGTCCTCGCGTTGGTTCGGGGCGAGCGGACCACGCGCCACCGCGCTCCGAAATGCGGGAGCGTTCGCCGTGATCGCGGCGTCACTCGGATCCGCTGCGCTCGCACTTGCGATGCGAGATGCGCTCGCACCGATCTGGATGCTGCGGCTTGTATTCACGATGGCAATCCTCGCTGGTCTCGGGTCGCTCATCCATCGTCTCGAACTTTTCTCGCGCTCGCACGGCATTCAGGCGATGATGATCCTCCTTTCCCTCGCCGCTCTTTTCTTCCTCGCAAATCAGCGAGCGTTGTGGATCCTCTTTCTCCCCTTCGTTGCATGTATTCTCATTACGGTTCGGGATGCGGCTTCTTGGCCGAGGCGGCGCGCATACCCTATTTCTTTCACCTTTGTCGCCATCGGATTTTTCGTCTTGTTTGCGCCGAAATTGTTGAACCTTGACGGTTAAGCGCTTTCTCTGCTATATTTCGTCCACAAAAATACATGCCAACGATCAACCAACT
>CAYIQM010000043.1:0-7065 GCA_964365615.1 uncultured Gammaproteobacteria bacterium
GCTTCACTCCGCTACGCTCCGTTCGCAATGACGAAGGGTTTTGCAACGGGCTCGATCTACATCAAGTCCGCGAAAGCGGAAATCAGGTATCATTACCTCCATGCCGCTGACTGCCGACCAAAAAGCCAAGATCAAAAAAATTCTCGCGAAGCATCAGCGCGATGTACGTCTCCTTGTGCAACAACACAAACAAGCTGTCGTGAATGCAGTAATGGATCTCGAAAAGAAAAAAATCGAGGGGATTCGAAAACAAATCGGATGAGGGCGTGATGAATCACGCCCCTACGCCATCTCCCCTTCGATGTCCATCAAGCGATTGTATTTTTCGACGCGTTCGGAGCGGGAAAGTGACCCCGTTTTGATATATTCCGCGCCGCATGCGACCGCGAGGTCCGCGATCGTCGTATCGTCGGTTTCGCCGGAGCGATGCGAAATGATCACGACAAATTTCGCGCCTTGCGCCATTGTGATCGCCTCGATGGTCTCCGAGAGCGTACCAATCTGATTCAGCTTGATGAGAATCGCGGTCGCGGCTTTTTCCGTGATGCCCTTGGCGAGACGTTTTGAATTCGTCACAAAAAGATCATCGCCAACAAGGAGGGATTTCTTTTTCAGGACAGGGACGGCCGTCTTCCACGAACTCCAATCGTCCTCCGCGAACGGATCTTCGATCGAGACCAGCGGGAATTTCTTTTGCCATTCGACATAGCGTTCGAGCTGTTGGAACGGCGTGAAGTCACGTTTTTCGGATTTCCAGTGATAGATTTTCGTCTTTCTGTCATACAACTCGCTGGATGCGACATCAGTAGCAAGCGCGATCTCCGTGCCGGGACGGTATCCCGCCTTTTTGATCGCGGTCACGAGCAATTCAAACGCGACTTCGACGTTCTGGAGCTTTGGCGCAAAGCCGCCTTCATCGCCGACGGTCGTCGCAAAGCCGCGCTCGGTGAGCATTTTTTTTAATACCTGAAACGTCTCCGCGCCCGCGCGCACACGCTCCGCAAAACGCCGCTGTCGAGGCACGAGCATGCATTCTTGGACGTCAAGCGACCAATTTGCGTGCGCGCCGCCGTTCAATACGTTCATCATCGGAAGCGGCACAGACGCCTGTTTTTCAAATGCAAATGACTTTCGCAGTGATTTCCAAAGCGGGAGTTTCCGATGTTCTGCGACAGCTTGCGCACATGCAAGCGACACAGAAAGGATTGCATTCGCGCCGAGCTTGGATTTATTCTCCGTGCCATCGAGCGTGAGCATTACATGATCAATGTCTTGCTGTCGCGCCGCGTCAAGACCTTTTAAGACGCGCGCGATCTTTTTGTGCACGTTGTCAACGGCTTTCAAAACACCCTTCCCGCCATATCGCTTCCCTCCGTCGCGCAGTTCCAACGCCTCATGCGAGCCCGTGGACGCGCCGGATGGCACTTTTGCTTCCGCAGATGCGCCGGATGCGAGCGTGACACGGCATGCGACCGTCGGATTCCCGCGCGAGTCGAGAATTTCACGGGCAATGACGGAGGAGATTTTAGAGGAGAAGAACATAGATCGAATGCAGTATATCAATAATCGTCAAAAAAAACAGAACCGCCGAGAGCCGCGCAAGACAAACAAGCGCCCTATTTGCTATCGCACCTCAAATGTCACGGAAACATTCGCCGTCACATCGAGGGATCCAGATTCGATGGTTGGCTCTGGAGCGGCGTCCATGGCCATAGGCGCGGCCATGCCTCTATTGTACATTGGGATAGGCGACGGATATCCAGAAAAACTCTCCGAGAACGTCACAACTTTCAAAATCGTGAGCCCAAGCTGCTTTGCAAGCGCATCGGCTTTTTTCCGTGCATCCTCGATTGCTTTTGCGCGCGCTTCGTCTTTCAGCGACGTCGGATCATCAATCGTAAATGAGATGCCTCCGATCTGATTTGCCCCGAGCTCGCCGGCTTTCGCGAGCGTCTCGCCCACGTTGTCGAGATTACGGACTTTCACGGTCGCGTTCTGCGACACGACATATCCCGTGATGAATACGCGTCGCTCACGCCACTCTTGCTTTGGAGAGATCGAATAGCCCGTCGTTTGAATGTCTTTCGATGCGACGCCGAGTTCTTTGACCGCCGAGAGGATCGCATTCATTTTCTCCGTGTTCCATTTTTGCGCTTCTTTGACCGTTGCACCTTCGGTTCTGACGCCGAGCTCAATCTTCGCGAGATTTGGCTGTGCTGTGACCTTTCCTTCGCCTGTGATCACGATGACATCCCGATCGCGCACCGCTTTGCCGATGTAGTTATATTCTTGACTGGCATTTCGCGCCTTCAGACCGATGAACACGACGAGCGCGAGACCAAGAAGCCCAACGATGCCCTGCAGCAATTTGGAGTTTTTCATATATGATGAAGCGTTAAAAAAATTTGACTTATTTTTTCTGCAATGCTATAAGCCCCGGCAATCGTCCTTTATTCGCAATAAACTCAAACATCGCTCCCCCGCCGGTTGAGAGGTGATCAACCCATTCGCTCATGCCCGTCTTCAGAATCACAGGCAGTGTTTCACCGCCGCCAACGACTCCATACGCCGGCCCCTTGCTCTTTGCCGCGAGAACGCGTCCAATCACGAGCGAACCGTGCGAGAACGTTGGGATCTCGGCGACTCCGAGTGGACCGTTCCAAAGGATCGTTTTTGCTTTTTTGATTTCTTGAGACCACGCACGCATGGTCTCGGGCCCGATATCGCCGATCCGATCGGTTTTTTGAATCTGTCGAACGGGCACCGCCCGAGCGTTCGCGCCGCTCGCGAGCTTCTTCGCGACCACGACATCGATTGGCAACACGAGTTTCTGATTCTTCAACAATTTCTTCGCAAACGCGATCCCCTCCTTCTCGACGAATGACTTGCCAATTTCAAACTTTTTTGCCGCAAAAAACGCCGTTGCCAGAGCGCCGCCAACGAACACGCGATCCGCGACCTTCAAGAGCGCCTCAAAGGCATCAAGTTTCGTCGAAATCTTTACACCGCCGATGATGACGACAAACGGCTTCTTCGGTTTTGTGATGAGACGTGACAACGCTTCAACCTCTGCGAGGAGCGTTGGCCCGGCGTATGACGGGAGCATCTTCGTGATCCCCACGATCGAGGCGTGATTGCGATGGCAATCCGCAAATGCATCATTCACAAAAATAGATGCGAGCGACGCGAAGGCTCGTGAAAGTTTTGGATCATGTTGCTTCTCACCCGCATAAAACCGAACATTTTCAAGCAGATACACATCACCCGCATGCGCCGTGTGAAGCGTGAGGGAGGCGTGCTCCACTCCGTCCACGGTATCGAGCGCGTCACCGAGAAACTGGAAGGGCACGCGATACGCCTTCGCAAGACGTGAAACGAATTGCCGCGTACTCAACGCGCGCTCGTGCCCCTTTGGCCGACCAAGATGGGTCGCAACGATGACGATCGCGCCGCGCGTGACAAGGGCTTTGATCGTTTCAATGGAACGGCTGATTTTGAGCGACGTTTCTGACGGGTACCCTGCACCGAGCGGCACATTCCAATCCACGCGCAGAAAGACGCGTGTGCCGTTGAGATTACGTTTGGGCGAAAGAGTGGAAAATAACATAACTCTTTTTCACGCGGTAGAATATCATACGCACATGATCCGCGCATCGGCATTCGGTCAAATCCCGATCGTGACGAGGAGAATTTCCGGTGGATTAAACAGACGCATGCGTATATCAGACTCTCCGATTCCGGTCGTGACGAGGCAACGAATCCCGTTCATGATCTTCCGTCCGCAGTCAACGGCGCGACCGAGCTGTGCCGGGATAGGTAACAGCGATCCGATGACGGGAAGCCGCACTTGACCGCCGTGCGTATGTCCAATCAGCACGAGATCCGTGTCCCCCTCCTTCAAATCCATGACCGTGTCTGGCTCGTGCGAGACGAGGAGATGCGGAACGAGAGGGGACGTCCGTCGAAATTTTTGCGGTGCGCCGTACCAGCAATCGTCAATGCCCTGGAGTTCGAGCGAACGTCCATCCGCGTGAATCATCACGCTCCGGTTTGTGAGATTCTCATAACCCCATGACGTGATCGCGCGCCGGATCTCGTGCGGACGATCCGTGTAGTCGTGATTCCCAAGAACAAAAAAATTTCCGAGGCGCGCCGTCACGTTCCCGAACGGCGAGAGATCGCTGATCGGCTCCGCTCGATCAACCACATAGTCGCCGCCGAGAATAAGGAGATCTGGGCGGAGTGCCGCGACTTCTGTTGCCACGCGTTCGTACCAGGCGCGGGATTTGAATCCGCCCGCATGCAGATCGGAGATGAACGCGAGCGTGATCCAGCTCTTGGGATCGGACCCGAGCGCTTCACGAACCCGACGAACCACGAGACGCTTCGGTTCGATCCAAACGCCCCACGCGAGCGCTGCCTCACCGAGGAGCGCGACGATCGTGAGCATATTCCATGCGCCGCCCTGTGAAGTGCCAACCCATGTCGCGGCGATGCCAATGAGCGCGATGGAAACAAAAAACACATCGAATCCGCGCGATCGATCGTGACTCTTTCTGAGTTCCATACCTATCGTCTACCGTCTAGTATCTATCGTCTGACTCGCCTTCGTTCCGACAAGAATCGCCATCTCTGCAAGCCGGTGCGAGTAGGCCCATTCGTTGTCGTACCAGGCAATGACTTTGACGAGATCACCGTCCACGACTTTTGTCAGATTCAAATCCACGATCGCGGATGCCGTCGTGCCGATGATATCGGACGACACGATCGGCTCGTCCGTCACCTCCACAATCCCCTTCCATACGGGATGTCTAGCCGCTTTTTTGAAGGTCGCGTTGATTTCCTCCACGCTCGTTTTTTTCTGTAGTACGAAGGTAAAATCCGACAGCGACCCTACCGGCACCGGCACGCGGATCGCCAGTCCGTCGAACAATCCTTTCAATTCTGGAATGGCTTCTGTCGTGGCGATCGCCGCCCCTGTCGTTGTCGGAATGATGTTTTCCGCAGCGGCGCGCGCACGACGCAGATCGCCGGACTTGAGTCCCGGCGGCGCAGCATCCAAAAGATTCTGCTCAGCGGTGTACGCGTGGATCGTCGTCATCATCGCTTTTTTGATGCCGAACGCCTGGTGCAGGATGACGGCGACCGGCGCGATGCAGTTTGTCGTGCAGCTTGCGTTATTGATGATCTTTGATTTTCCCGCATCTTTCTGGTTCACCCCGATCACGTGCGTCGGCACTCCACCGCCTTTTGCTGGAGCAGAGATGATTACGCGCGTAGCCCCGGCCGTGATGTGCTGGGAGGCACCCTCCAGATGCGTAAAACGGCCCGTACATTCGAGCACAACGTCAATCTTCATCTTGCCCCACGGGAGCTGTATCGGATCTTTTTCCGCGAGGACGAGGATCTTTTTTCCATTCACGATGAGATGTTTTTCGTTATATGTTACGTTCTTCTCCCACGTGCGATACGTCGAATCGTGTTTCAAAAGATGCGCAAGCGTCTTCGCGTCCGTGAGATCGTTCACGGCCACAACGTCAAAACCGAGCTTGTCAAATCCAGCTTTGAGGGTATTGCGGCCGATCCGACCGAAACCGTTGATGGCAATCCGTGGCATACGATCTGAAACGTCCTAAAAATAAATTGTTGTCGTCCGTGTCTCCTGCACTTCTTTCCCATTCCCCTTTTTCACGAGCACGTCGTATTCAATCGTCTGGTTCTCCTTCCAGCGAACTGACATGGAGGATTCAGCTGCGGTTCCGGCACCGGAGGATTCCGTCTTCGGGTTGAAAATCTCGATGTGCCGCACACGCATTTCGCCGATCTTGCGCACGCCAATCCCTTTTTTTCCGACGGTTACATCATCATAGCCCGCAACGTTCTTTCCGTCAGGCGAGAGCGCGCCGCGCGTCAGCACCTTCTCTACGGTTTTCGGCATGGACACGCTCGCGCTCGGTGCGGTTGCGCGTGCTTTGAGCGACTGAAGTTCGAGCTTCAATGCCGCGACGTCACGCTCTGTTGCGATCTCCGTACGCAGGATCTCTTGAACGATCTGTTGCGCGATCTTGAGTCGAACCGTAAAAACGAGCAAGAGCATCCCAAACCCGATGGAAAGAAAAAGAAGCGTGACCCAAAGGACCGTGATGGCAGTCGCGTGATATGGAACCGCGCGTTTGATGTACGCGGATTCCACGGTTTGACGAGAAGGACGTGATGGCATAAAAAGATCAGTCGTTTATTTCGTCCATCATATCATACGCTTCCGCCATTCTGAAATCTTCGCGTGATTGCCGGAGAGAAGAATGGGCGGGACCTTCCAGCCGCGGTAGACATCGGGACGCGTGTATTGTGGGTATTCACGCCCGCCCTGTTTCCCCCACGATTCCTCCGCGAGCGACGTTTCTTTTCCAAGTACGCCCGGCCAGAGCCGCGCGATCGCGTCTGTCATGACAAGCGCAGGGAGTTCTCCGCCCGTGAGGACGTAGGGGCCAATGGAGAGTTCTTCGTCCGCGAGATGCTTCGTAACACGTTCGTCCACGCCTTCATATCTTCCACAGAGAAACACGAGGCGATCATATTTCGCAAGACGCCGCGCATCCGCCTGCGTGAAAAGCTTCCCCTTTGCGCTCGTAAGGATCACGCGTGCCCGCTTTGCCGCGGCTGTCTTTTTCCCCGTCTTCGTCCGAAGCTTGAATGCGTGGAGCGCTTCGTGAAATGGCTCGACTTTCAGGATCATCCCGGGTCCGCCGCCAAATGGCCTGTCATCAACCGTTTTGTGACGATCATGCGTCCAGATACGCAACTGGTGCGTTTTAATCTGAATCAATGTATTTTTTTGCGCCCGTCCAAGAATGGAGGCTGCGAGATATGGGTCGCATGACTCGGGAAAGAGCGTGAGGATGTCAATGCGTAATTTGAACATATGCAATAGGCGATAGGCAGTAGTGTGGTAGGCAGTAGTGCTCTTCGCTACAGCCTGCCTGCCTACTCGCCTACTTGGCTATACTTTGGAGCCCGTTGCAAAACCCTTCGTCATTGCGAACGGAGCGTAGCGGAGTGAAGCAA
>CAYIQM010000044.1:0-7011 GCA_964365615.1 uncultured Gammaproteobacteria bacterium
CGCGAACGAGCGATGTGAGCGGCCGCCAGAACCCTTCGTTCCGAAGATTGGACTGGAGGATGTACGCCCCCACAACCGAAATAAGGACTCCGACAATGCCAAGGAGTGAGGGGATCTCTTTCGTCAGGAGCGGCGATGTCACGAGCAGGATGACGGGCGTCAGCGTCACGATCGGCGCGAGCAGCGAGAGCGGTGCTCGTCGGAGTGCTTTGAAATACAGGAGCGATGCGATGATGTTCAGAATTGCGCTCCCGAGCGTCGCGAGCCAAAAAGTTGTATTCAATGAAGGCCATGGATGGAGAAATGCAAAGGGAAGCAGAATCAGCAAGCCGAATGCGCGCTGCGCCCACGCGAGAATTCCGATGTCGTATTTGGCGATCTGAAATTTTCCAGCAAGGGAGTTGAGTGATTCAGAAAACGCGGCGGCAAAGGCATAGAGAAACCACATACGGTTGCGGTGGTCATGATAACATGCGGATGGAGTGTGTTCACTCTTGTCAGATCGTTTCTGTTATTCTATTCTTCTCACATGAGTTATACCTTTACGGCCGTATATCAGAAGCAAGGCAATTGGTATCTCGGCTGGATCGAAGAAATTCCAGGCGTGAATACGCAGGGGAAGACGCTGAAGGAAGCAAAAGAAAATCTCAAAGAAGCACTTGAGCTTATCTTTAAGAATCAAAAAACATCTCAAACTTCATCCGTACCTCGGCACACTGAAGTGAACGATTTTCTTGCAAGAAAGATCTGTACAGATTTGGGAATCCCGTCTGTCCCGTACAACGGGACTGCGCCTCGTGATTAGATGTCCACCTCGGCTTGTTTTGCGTGCGTTTGGATGAATTTTTTGCGCGGGGCGACATCGCCCCCCATCAAGGTGTCGAAGGTCGCATCCGCTTGCTCGGCGTCAGCGATGGTGACGACTTTCAGCATGCGATGCTCCGGATTCATGGTCGTCTCCCAGAGTTGGTCCGGATTCATCTCGCCAAGACCTTTGTAACGCTGGATACTGATGCCAGCAATATTCGTTACGCCCTCGGCGGTCTCTTCGGGCGTCGCCTCCTCGGGCGTTTTCTCTTCGGGCGTCGCCTGTTCAGCAACGACTTTCGACTTTCGACTTTCGACTTTCGACTTCACGAACTCGTCGATGAATGTATCGCGTTCTCCATCCGAAAACGCGTAGTGGACATCTTTTCCTTTCGCGACGCGGAAGAGCGGCGGTTGCGCGATATAGATGTGGCTCTCGGTGATGAGATGCGGGAAATGGCGATAAAAAAGCGTCAGGAGAAGCGTGCGGATATGCGCGCCATCCACGTCCGCATCGGTCATGATGATGATCTTGTCATAGCGGAGCTTTGCGATATCAAACATCTCGCCGAAGTTCGTGCCGAGCGCAATGATCAAATTTTTCACCTCGTTATTTGCAAGCATTTTGTCGAGCCGCGCGCGTTCGACGTTCAAAATTTTACCGCGCAAAGGTAGGATGGCCTGAAACTCGCGATTGCGTCCCTGCTTAGCGGAGCCGCCGGCCGAGTCGCCCTCGACAATGTAGAGTTCAGAGGCGGACGCATCTTTCGTCGAACAATCCGCGAGCTTGCCGGGAAGCGTAAATCCTTCGAGCGCACCCTTGCGGAGCACGGTATCTCGCGCCGCACGTGCCGCGGCTCGCGCTCGCTGCGCAAGCACGCATTTTCCGATGATCGCTTCCGCATCTTTCGGATGTTCTTCGAGAAACGTCGCGAATGCCTCATTCATCACGGACTCAACCGCGCCGCGCACCTCTGCCGTCCCAAGTTTCGCCTTTGTCTGTCCTTCGAATTGCGGTTCGGGAAAACGGATCGAAATGACGGCCGTGAGCCCCTCGCGTACGTCTTCGCCGCTCAGATTTTCCTCTTTTTCTTTGAGGTATCCATTTGCGCGCGCGTATGTGTTTAACACCCGCGTGATCGCCGTCCGAAATCCCTGCACATGCGTGCCGCCTTCTGGATTCACGATGTTATTCGTGAACGCGTACAGATTCTCCTGGTACTCCTCGGTATATTGGATGGCGATCGAAACCTCGGTTTTCTCGACCTGCTTGTCGATAGAAAAAATATTTTCGTGCTTCGGATGTTTTGTCTGGTTCAGATGGCGGACATACGAGGTCACGCCGCCTTCGAAATAAAATCCATAGACGTCATGTCGATCTTTTTCACGCGCATCTATCACCACGAGCTTCACGCCTTTCGTGAGATAGCACTGTTGGCGGTAGTGATCGAGAATGCGCGCGTGTTCGAATGCCGTCCCTTCCGTGAAGATCATCCGATCCGGCCGAAACGTCACCGTCGTTCCATGTCGCTTGCTCGTGCCAAGTTTCTTGACTTTATATTTCGGTACGCCTCGCACATATTCCTGCTTCCACATACCGCCGTCGCGTTCGACCACGACCTCCATCCATTCCGAGAGCGCATTCACGACCGAAACGCCGACGCCGTGCAATCCGCCAGAGATTTTATATCCGCTTTCTTCGCCGCCGAACTTGCCGCCCGCGTGGAGCTTTGTCATCACGAGTTCAAGCGCCGAAATTTTGTACTGTTTGTGGATGTCTACCGGGATGCCGCGGCCATTATCGTGTACGGAGATCGTGTCGTCTGGGAGCATCGTGATCGTGATCTCGGTCGCATGGCCGGCCATCGCCTCGTCAAAGGCGTTGTCCACAGTCTCGCGCAAGAGGTGAAACAGGCCGTCCGGGCCGGTCGAGCCGATGTACATGCCCGGTCGCTTGCGCACGGGTTCGAGCCCTTCGAGCACCGCGATCTGTTCCGCGCCGTATGCGCCTTCGATTTTTTTCTTTACGTCTTTTGCCATAGAAATATCGCAGACACTGTACATGGATTTTGAATTTTTGGGAAGGGGCAGATCGAAAAAAATCAAAGCATCTCTTTGTTGAGGAACATGAGAGCTCGTTTCAAATCAACTTCGCCCACCATATTAAATTGCATGCGTTCTTTGATTTTGTCATACGGCGTTCCTTGGCCTAAAAGCCACATGAGTTTCGTACTCATACACTCCATGCTCATGTCAAAAACCTGTATCACTCCGCGCTTGATCGCCTCAAGTCCGACGGTGTCTATGCCGAGGAGCGTCGCTCCGCCGGGGCATTGTGTGGTCACGATGACGGGGACGTGTTTTTGTTGGGCGTATTCGAGCGCGGGAAACAATTCAGCCGGAAGATCGCCAGAACCATATCCGCGGAGAATCAAGCCCCTCGCCCCATCAGCAATGAGCTGGACGAGGAAATCAGATTGAATGCCCGGAATCATCGTCAAGCACACGACGTTCCGATCAAAGGCATTGACCACATGCAGAGCCTCTGGATGTCTGGGCTGCACGTGGCCTTTCAATTCAATGCCGATACTGATGCGGCCAAAATCAGTCGCATTGAAAGTCGCAAAGGCGTCGAGATCAGATTCGCTTATTTTTTTCGCGCGCACGCCCAAAATAATTTTGCTGCCGAAAACGATACAGACACCCGAAATATCGAGTGTGCAAACGCGCAATGCATTGACGAGATTGTTGCGTCCATCCGTTGAAATAATTTCCGCAGGGACTTGCGCGCCCGTGAGTACGACGGGCTTGCCGATGTTTTGCAAACTAAAGGAAAGCGCGCTCGCGGTATACGCCATGGTGTTTGTTCCATGCGTCACGAGAAAACCGTCATACGCGTCGTATGCTTCGACAATCGCCTGTCCTATTTGTTGCCAATGTTCCGGCGTCGCATTGCTGCTGTCCATGTTCATGACATGCCGGACATCTATCTCGGCTATTTCAACGATGCGCGGCTCAAGTTTGAAAAACTGATCAGCACCATGCGCTACGTCTCACGCGCCCGTTTCGGCGTTTTTAGACATTGAAATAGTTCCGCCGCAAAACAGAATCAAGACCTTCTTCTTTTTCTCTTCCTGCGGGTCTACGCGAGTTTGTCGTTTCATCATACTCTACAGATAGTACCAATCTTCCCGCGTCTGATACAATACCCGCATGCCTTCTTCACATGACCTCCAAGGCCATTTTACGATAGGAGAGTTGAAACTCGCTTCTTTTTGGGTACGCAACCGGCTGCTCATCCGTCGTCTGGGATATGGTTCGCTCATCGGCCTCTCCGTCCTCCTGTGGGGCTATGTGTTGTGGAGTCTCGTGGATGCCTATGCGATTTCGTATCCGATCGAGTCGCGAATCCCGCGCGACATCGCGTTGAATCAGGAACGTCTCACCGCGCTCGACACGGATGTCCCCGAGGTACTTGCCCCCTCATCCGTTTCCGTATTTCGGACACTGGACAACCGCATGGATCTCGTAGTTGAGCTCACAAATCCGAATGCCATGTGGTGGGTCGAATTCAATTATCGTTTCAGCGTCTCCGGCGAAGAGACGCCGATTCGGAGCGGATATTCATTGCCGAACGGACGGCAGATTTTGACGGAGCTCGGGTATCGGCCAAAAAGCGCGGGGGGCCTCTCCGCAACGCTTCTGCTCGACAACGTGCGGTGGCACCGGATTGATCCGTCGCTCCTGCGGGGGACGTATGAGGATTTTGCAAAGCAACGATTCGCTTTGACGTTCAAAGACATCACGTATGACACGGATATCGTGCTCGGCACGCGACCGGTCGGGCAGTCGTCTTTCACGCTTGTGAACAAAAGCTCGTATGGCCTCTGGAACGTTGATCTTGTCGTTCGGCTCTATCGCGGTCCGTCGTTCGTTGCCGTGAACAAGATTACGATCACAAACGTACATCCGGGGGAAGAGCGACCACTCAAGATGGTCTGGATCGACAATTTGCCGGGAGTCACAAAAACGGAGATTATCCCGCAAGCGAATCTTCTGGATCCAAATCTATATCTCCCCACGAAGTATTTTGAATAAGTCTGAAAGTCTATCAAGTCATTTAGTTGACTTTAAGGACTTGATAGACTGGATAGACTTTACGACTTGTGACTTTTAGACTTTCGACTTTCGACTGCTTGTGGCAAGCTTTTGTCATGCGGCGATGGATCACCACATTTGCGAGGTATGACTGGTCGCTCCTCATTGCGGCCATGGCGCTTACCGCCATTGGCGTTCTTGTGTTATTCGGCATCGGACTTGCGCGTGAGTCACAAGATCTTTTTCAGGTGAAGAAGCAGCTCCTTGGCGCCGGCATCGGACTCGCGCTCGCGGTCGCAATCTCCCTCACGGATTATCGTCATCTGCGCGCGCTCGCACTTCCAATCTACGCGGGCGGCCTCGCCCTTCTCGTGGGCGTTCTTGTGCTCGGGACGACGCACCGGAATGGGGGGAGATGGTTCGTGCTCGGTGCGTTATCTTTCCAACCCGTTGAGCTCGCAAAGCTTACGTTCGTGATTTTTCTTGCCGCCTATTTTTCGCGTCATGCCCATACGCGGCTCACGTGGACGGCATTTGCGGGGAGCGCGTTCGCCTTGCTCGCCTACGTCGTCCCAGTCCTTTTCCAACCGGATTTTGGCTCCGCAATGGTATTCATTGCGATCTGGCTCGCGATGACGTTTTTTTGTCGCCTTCCGCGTCACGCATGGTGGAGTCTCCTCCTTACATTCGTGACCATCGCGACGTTTTTGTGGATGGTTGGGCTTAAACCCTACCAGCGCGAGCGCATCACCACCTTTTTTTCTCCGTACGCCGATCCGTACGGAGCCTCGTATAATGTGGCGCAGGCGCGGATCGCGATCGGATCCGGCGGCTGGTTCGGAAAGGGGATCGGCGAAGGATCGCAGGCGCGGTTGCGTTTTCTTCCCGAAGCCTCGACGGATTTCATCTTTGCCGTTGTCGGAGAAGAATTGGGATTCGTCGGGGTGTCGGTCGTCCTCTTTCTTTTGGGCCTCCTGCTCACTCGTATAATCCGGATTGCGATGGAGTCACAAGACGCTTTTGCCGGACTCTGTCTCATCGGCATCGCCTCCGTGATTGCGTTTCATCTGTTCGTAAATGCGGGGATGAATCTTGGGATCATGCCTGTGACCGGCATCCCGCTCCCGTTTGTCTCCGCGGCCGCCTCGTCGCTCATCGTTTTGTTTCTCTCCATTGGTATCGTCGAGGCGGTAGCCGTCCACGTCAAAGGGACGTTCGCTTAAGCGATCACGTATGTACCTCTGGCGGGCTCATGATGAGCCCGAGTCGGTGAAGATCGGCATCGGTCCAGCCCGTCGCTCGGAGGATTGAGTGAAGCGTTTTGCGTTTGAACGTCGTCCCAGACCGATGGAAAGGGACAGTGATCTGGCGACCGTCTTGATGGCGATAGCGGAGGTGAGTGCCCCTTGAGCGTTCAAGAACAAAACCGTCGCGTTCGAGTGCTGCGATGAACATGCCCACACTGATACCGCGGACTTCTGGATGGGTCATGCCCGAACGAGGACAACTGCCTGACCAACGGTTGGTGCAGATGGCTCCGGGATCGCTCCCCCATGTTCACGAAACCCCTCAAGGTGCAGCGTTGCCGCTTCCGCAGCGTTCACGATAGCGTCATCATGTGTTTTGCCCCAGGTGATGCAACCTGGAAGATCTGGGAAGATAACCGAATAGGTCCCATCGTTTTCTGTTGTGAGCTCGATAGGGAAGGCGTAGGTATGCGCTTCGCGCGTGCGAGTCAGATCCGGCAGCATATTTTTAAGAATACACGATCTGATCTCGTGCACAACCGACCTCGGCCCGACATGGGAGCTCCCATGTAGACACGATGCTCGAGAACCGTTACTCTTTCTTTGTATATGCGCCTTTCCCGTCTCTTCACCAAAACGTCTAAAATCCCTCCACACGATGCCGAAACGGCAAACGCAAAATACCTTGTCCAGGGCGGCTTTGTTCATCAGGAAATGGCCGGCGTCTATTCTTGGCTCCCGCTCGGGCTCAAAGTCTTGCGCAAGGTCGAGAACATCATCCGCGAAGAGATGAACGCGCTCGGCGCGCAAGAAATTCTCATGTCTGCGCTTGAGCCCAAAGAAAATTGGCTCACGACCG
>CAYIQM010000045.1:0-3504 GCA_964365615.1 uncultured Gammaproteobacteria bacterium
GCAGATCTACAGCGCGTGGACAAGTTTGCATCCTCCAGCGTACGCGGATGATGCGTATCGCGGTGCGATGAAGGAGATTTCCAACCGCGCGCATCCGGGCGACCGCGTCTTTCATGTGAGCTGGGATGAATTTCCGATTCTTTTTGCCGCGGATGATCGGCTTCGATATGTTTCTGGTCTTGATCCCACGTTTCTGTATCTCGCATCGTCAACGCTTTCAGATCGCGTGCGCGACGTCACCTGTCCCGTGTGCCGGAAGGCGTATGGCGATACACGTCCGTGGAACATTAGCACCTCGACGCGCGATGAGGCGTGGTCGCTCATCCATGACGATCTCCATTCCCGCTTCATTTTTGTGAGTAAACGCCAGCATCACGAGTTTTTGGATCTCGTGCGAAGCGATCCGCGATACGAACCAATCGCGGACACGACCGATAGCGCCGCATTTCTCGTTCAGTAATTTTTGGCTTAACAGAGCGAAAAATATCATCTATCACTTTTGTATCACTTTTGCTTGACAAAAAAACATTTCTATGGTAATTTTTCATGTTCTTTGGCTGGATTTGTGTCCGGCTAAAGATGAACTTCGACAGCTGAATAGGCTGGTCAACAGACTCTAAACCCCTACACAAGAGGTGCCACATGCCTGCAGCAGATGGCGATGTTGTCGTTATTGATGACGACGACGATGATGATGAGGATGCAGGCAGAGGTCGGTTCGGGGATCGAGAGATTCTCGGCGCCGCTGACCTCGAGCCTCGAGATGGCCGACGTCAAAGTAGACGTCAAGGACAAGGTCGAGGGCGAGACGGAGGAAATCCGGCCAACCGCGGTGCGTCGCTTCTCAAAGGTCTCATGACCGAAGCTGCCGAGCAGGTTACAAGAAGCGAGGTTTTGAAGCGAGCCTACGGAAATAGGGCATTGCGACACGCTCTCGGTGTAGTCCAGAATGCCATCGGCTCCAAGCTCACGACAATGGGTATGACCGGCCTGGCCGTCACGATACCTACCTTCGTTGGGACGGCACTCACCGCCGCTCGTGTCTCACCAGGCCTCACAGAAATTGTCCAAGAGATTTTTGGTGGAGCGCTGGAGGCGATTCAGTTCGTCCACTTTGCTGAAACGGACGGCGCGGCGATTCGGGCGGAGTTTCGAGGTCATCTCGAAGAACGGATCGAGGCGCTGGAATTCCGCGCGGAATTCGAGAAGGCTGTGGAGCTTCTGTCTTCAAAGTACAGGAGCGATCTCATAGCGCGTTTGGAGAGTATGACGCCTGAGCAGCGCACGCTCTTTAACGGCTATAAGCGTCACCTCACATCGGTGCGCTGGATCGAAACGGTGCTCGGAGAGACATCGAATTGGGTGACGCCCAGCGAAAGGGTCTCGCACATGATGCGTCATCTTACGACGCTCTACAGCAAGCCACCGACGACCACGCAAGTGGTCGAGAGTGGGATCGAGAAGGCTGTAAAAACGGTGCGCACTACCGTCAAAGCAGGCATGGACGCGCTGGAGACACTTCTCGGCGATGACGCAACCGCGCAGCGCTCTGAGGAAGAGCGTCGCGCCTTTTTGGCGGAGCGCCGCGCACGACGCGGCGCTCCGTAACCGGAATTGGAGGACAGCATGGGTATCATCATTGTTTTTTTCGGCCTCATGTTCGGTCTCGTCGCAGGCCACCGTCGTGGATGGGATGTGCAAGCGTTCCAAGCGATGCATGACCTTGCAGAGGCAACGGACGATGAGCGTGCGGCCATCAGGCGATTCGCACGTGACTGCTTCAACAATGCAGGGCGATTCGTGAGCACCGTCGCGGTTACGATACTCGTCGGTGGCATCGCGGCCGTCGTAGCTCTCGGGTGGAACGGTCATGGAATCAGGTTCACGCCAGCGATCGAATGGTGGCATGCACTCATTTGTGCATGTGTTGCTGTGTTCGGGATCCTCCTCATTTACCGACATAAGCCGCGTGATATCACGGGTACGCCGCTTGCGCCGCCCGCAGCGCCTCCGGTTCGCCACCGTTGGCTCCGAAGAAGGCTCGAGGCGGGTGAAAAATCGCCGTTCTGGGTCTCAATCATCAGCGTGCTCTCATTCGGGCTCATCTGCCTATTCGTGAGTGCGCATACCGGGAACCAGATCCTCGCGAGTATCGCAATGCTCGTGGACGTCATCCTTGTACCGTGGATGGTGTTCGGCCTCATTTGGCCTGTTCTCTGGACGCTCAAGAGTGTCATCGCTTTTGCGGAGTTCGCGGGTGATCGTTTGATGAGTGTCTTTACGGCACTGCACGAAGCGTTTCGGCACCTCCGAGCAGAACGAAAACCCGGCATCAACATCGCAAATGAGGAACAGATTCTGCCTGCGCTTACAATGGCCGTATTCGGCGGTATCGGAATGGTTGGGCCGACGCATGTGGCGAACGTCTTCCTGACAGGTTTCGTCACGATCTTCGTATGGGGCGGTCTCATTACGCTCCCCATCATGATCTGTTGGTTCTCCCTGATGGCCATGGGGGTGAACATCACAGGACGGCGAGTGCGGAACGTGCTTCTGTTTCTGCTTCTCGTGCTCATCGCGGTGCTCCTTTCGATCGCGAAAGTGATCGTACTGGTGTTCTTCCCAGATTTCCCATTCAAGATCCTCGGCTGGGTCGTAGGGATGTGGACTGCTGGCATCACCATGTTGAGCCCGTGGGAGGCTGGTATCGGATTCGGCCTTGGTACGCTCGCCTTCACGCTTCTCCTGTGGCTCTGGAAGCCAGTGCCCCCATCTGTACTCATGAATGACGGGACGCGGCAGGAGGGTCTCCCGATTGCGCTCTATGCGAAGCGCTTCGCTGCTACCTTTTCATTCGGGGTGGCACTCTTCTGTGGGGCAAATCTCGCTTTCGCGGGTCATTACCGCGGTGGCGCAGACATGGTCGGAGCCGATGGCGTGCGTCTCTCTATGATGCACGCACCAACGGTCACGGCCGAAGATGGCGGCGTGCGCCTCGCGTGGGAGCCAGCCGCGAATGCGGTCGGGTATCGCCTCTCGTGGCGTGTGCCAACCGAGGGCACGTTCCATGGTGTCTTGGGAGCGAAGGACCTCCGCAAGGGGGTGCTCGAATACCTCGACACGGACATTGAGCCCGGTAGTGAGTATTTCTACCGCGTCACGGCCATCTATCCGGACGGATGGAAGTCGGATCCAAGCCCGGAAGTGCGGGTGTACGTTCCGAAGGCAGAGGTGAAGCCACGCAAGGCTGAACCGAAGCCAAATCCGGATCCACCGACCGCGACCAAACCGGTGCCCGTCGTCGCCGAGATCAAACCAGTCGCCAAGAAGGCGAAGGTGAGGGCCAAGTCGCCACCGGCATCGGACGATCTGGCACTCTACTGTGAAAGGTGGGGCTGTTGAGATCGAGCTGACGACGAGCTGATCGTCGAAGCATCTTCGGGTCCATCGTGGACCCACTACTCCATAACCCCCTGACGGGCAGTCTACGTCAGGGGGTTTATG
>CAYIQM010000045.1:3604-6359 GCA_964365615.1 uncultured Gammaproteobacteria bacterium
TGGAGGTGATTCATGCGCGTTTCGTCCCTTTTGATCCTCGCGTTTGTGGCGATCTTTGCGGGCTGCCATGCAACCACGCACGCGGCTTCGTACCCTACATCTGGTAGGACCTCGACCATCGAGACGAGTCCGACGAGGACCACGTCTCAACTGACGGTCACATCTCTTTCAGACTACAGAATCTGCCTCGTCGAGCTGGAAGGTGACTCCGAAGCCGAAGCACTCTGCAAGGCAAAGATGCGGCACCGCATCAAGCGCCAGATGGAGCCCCTGCCTTGGGGGATTCCCGGCGTCACTCCGTACCCGTACGCTTATCCGACGTATGGCTATCCCACATACGGCCAGCCGTACAGCCCGTTCTATACGACCCCCTACAGGCCGTATTACCCCTACGGACGATAGCTTGTCGTCCTCATCCCGCGCTTACGCACGCGCCACTGGCTTTCGGTGGCGCTGTTTTTTATCTAAAATAAGGCACTTTTTGCGCATTGACAAAGCATCCTTTTTATGCTATCTTAACTTGTTCAATCCGAGATCGTGCCCCCACGATATTGGGGTTAAGATCTCGGGTTGAGACACCTTTCAACCCAAGAGTCAGGAACAACCACTTCCCGAAAGGGAAAAGGAGGCATTAATGGCGCATCGAATCATCAGGATCGTCGTGTTGGCGATCCTCGCGGTGGGTTGTGGCTCGACGACTTCAACGTTCAGTCAGAAGGGGCCAAATGGGGCCTATGATCGGACGACCGTCGAGAAGCCACTCGGTGGGTCGTCGGTCGACACGAAGATCGACACCACGCAGGGCTATAAGTCCTGCATGGACGCGTACGGTCACGACGCACGAGCCGAGGCATACTGCCGAAGCCAAACGTCGGTGCCACTGCCCGGGCAATTGCAGTCACTCCCGCCGGGGGCATCCCTATACACGCCGGCCATGCCACCGCCGAGCATGACCTTCCCATATCAGGGAAGGTCTAATCCGCCGAGCGAGGTCGTGACGCCAGGGCAACTGGCGGCGGCACAGAGCGGCGGCTACTACACGCTCGCGCCCCAGGCCCCACCTATGACTTCTGCCGAGGGTCCGTTCTGGACTGCGGAAGATGCCAGGGTCGTCGGCAGTACGCTCAAGCGACACGCTGGGCGGCTCGATAAGCTCGAGAAGAAGCCGCGTGCGACACCCGCACCGGCGAAAAGATAACGCAACCGTAGGGGCGGCACCTGCGTCGTCCTGAAAGGAGATGTGTCATGAAAAAGGATGTGCGACTCGATGTCGCGAGGATGGTCCTCGCGGCCATCATGATGGTTGTGCTTGCCGCGTGTGGCGGTTTGGCCCCGGCGCCCAAGGCACCGGTGGGTGATCCGAACGCAGCGCTCGTCAAGGGCGTCTGCGTTCAGAAAAGCGGCGAGGTGCGGCAGGCGCAAGCCGACTACATCGCCTGTCTCGAGGAGAAACAGGCCTTCTACGCGAAGGTGCTGGACTTTAAGACAAGGCCGTCGGCCGAGCCGCCGACGGACGCTCAAGCGCCTGTCGCATCGGCATCCGCGAGCAGCATACCGCCGCAGACGGAGCTCAATCTCGATCTCATGCCGCATCCCGAGGCGACCCCCTCGCCGATGATCCAGACTCCTGGCGTGGCCTATCCATCCCCGAAGTTCGTAGAGATCGTGGATGGCGGTCCTGCATGTCTGCCGCCAGTTCACAAGGCGCTGTACGTGTGGAATGCCGCTGACAGCTATGGCGGAGCAACGGTGTGGATCGTGGTTCGCGGGGAGGTCCAAATCCTGCCCTGCGACAGGCACAAGCATTTCATGCCCGTCTTTGTGCATTTCAAGGGCGAGGCGGCTCCGCGTGTGACATGGGCAATCCCACCCATGGGCGGTATGGACGGCATGGAGGCTCGGCTCGCCTTCAAGGCGGTCGGGCAGGTCGTAGTCCACTTCGAGGCGTACGAGCCGAAGTGGATGGATTCATACGGGCGAATGGTGCTCGGGACAATGATCGGCAAAGCGATCAGATCCTATAGCGTGCCGCGCCTCACGGATCCGTATGCCACGACAATCACGTCGGGCATGCTCACCCCCTGGGCGGGGTGACTCGTACTTCGTCTGGCATCCCCAGACGCGCAACGTGTTCGCTGGTGCAAACCAGTTGAGCTTGTCTCGCGCGTCGGGGGTGTCTTTCGTTTATGAAAATCCCTCGATGATGATCGAGGGATTTCCTCCTGCTTTTCTGACTGCGCGATCGTCGTCAAGCATGGGAACGACGATGGCGCCCGGTCGCGGAGACCGCGTGCGGTTCTCTGCAAGATCCGCGCGCAGCATTCCGACAGGGATGTGACGCACAATTCTTCTCACGAGGATCAATTCGCGTCAAGCCGCGTCGGTGGATAACTTTCTATTCTTCGAAGTCGAATTTCGGAATCTGCCAGAAGCCGCTTTCGCGGAGCGCCTTGTCCGCGAGATCCTCTGCCGCGTCAATATCCAAGCCGTCATCAAGGATCAAATGGTTGATCATTGATGCGCGGCATTCGTTTTGCGGCTTGAGCTTTCCGTGTTCGTCGTAACAATACACGTGAAGCGGATTTGGATGGTCCATAGGCATATTTTAGAGATTCCTTTGTTTGAGGATTCTGACATGGATATCTTTCCATAGATGTGAGGTACCTGACAAACTCGATAAAAGAAAACCCTATCACGGGATTTGCTTTGATGGTGCGTTTGTTTGACCAAATCCGAACCTATTTTGAACGAAACT
>CAYIQM010000046.1:0-6234 GCA_964365615.1 uncultured Gammaproteobacteria bacterium
GGCAAGTAGGCAAGTAGGCAAGTAACCATCAGAACGATCCTCCGACCCGCCTATCTCGCGTATTCGATGATCCGCGTCTCACGCACAAGCGTCACGCGGATTTCGCCCGGATATTTGAGCGTCGCTTCGATCTTGTTTGCAATGTCGCGCGCGAGTTTTGTGGCGGTCAGGTCGTCAATCGTTTTTGGATTCACGAATACGCGGATCTCGCGTCCGGCCTGAATTGCGTAGACCTTGTCAACGCCTTCGAAAGAGGATGCCGTGGCCTCAAGATCCTCAAGACGTTTGACATACAACTCGAGCGAGTCTTTGCGTGCGCCCGGCCGCGCGCCGGAAATCGCATCTGCGGCTTTCACGATCACGCCTTCGAGCGTTTTTGGCTTGTCTTCGTGGTGGCTGATGGACTGATAACAAATTTCTTCGGAGAAGCCGAATTTTTTCATGATCTGGTAACCAAGCTCCGGGTGGCTCCCTTGCATGTCGTGGTCCACGGCCTTGCCGACGTCGTGGAAGAGCCCGCCTTTTTTACAGACCATCACATCGGCTTTGAGCTCTTCGGCGAGCATGGCGCCGATCATCGCGACTTCCATCGAATGCATGAGCGCGTTTTGGCCGTAGCTCGTGCGGAATTTTAAACGCCCCAAAATCTGGATGAGTTTCGGGTCAATGCCAGCCATCGGAATCCCGAGTTCAAAGAGCGCATCTTCGCCGGATTTTTTGATGTCGATCGCAAGCTCTTTTTTGGACTCCTCGATCGTTTCCTCGATCCGTCCCGGATGGATGCGACCGTCCGTGATGAGCTTTTCGAGTGCGCGTTTTGCGACCTGTCGTCGGATCGGCGAGAAGCCGGAAATCGTGAGCATTCCCGGCGTGTCGTCCACGATGAGCTCGCAGCCCGTGTACCACTCAAGTGCCTTGATGTTGCGCCCTTCACGGCCGATGATGCGACCCTTCATTTCGTCGTTCGGGAGCACCACATGCGTTGTCGTCGTCTCTGCGACGGTCGAGGAGGCGAGCCGCTGGATCGCGACTGAAATGATATTTTTCGCCTTACGTTCGATCTCCTCGCTTTCTTGCTGTTCCAGCTTGCGGGTGCGTGACATCAATGTTTCTTGATGCTGTTCTTCGATCAGCTTCATCATGCGCTCGAGTGCCTCGTCGCGCGTGAGCCCTGCAACCTCCTGGAGTTTTTTCGTTTCTTCTTCTTTCAAATCCAGAATCCGTTTTTCTTCTTCTTCGAGCGTTTTTGTTTTGACCTCGAGGCTCGCACGGGTATCATCAATCTCCAACAGTTTTTTGCCGAATTCGTTTTCGCGTTTCCCGAGCTCGGTTTGTTGATTCTTCAATTCCTCGATCATGCGTTTTTCCTCGAGGCGCGCTTCTTCGAGGATCTTGATCGCTTTTTCTTTCGTGCGGAACATCACGTCCTGTTCCTTCTTTGCCGCGTCCGATGCGATCGTTTTTGCTTTGCGTTCGGCTTCGTCAATCGTGTCTTGGATCTTTTTTGCTTTTGAGCTGGCAAAGAGTCGCGCACCGATCACGCCAAGAACAGCCCCGACGACGCCAATAAGAACGTATTCCATAAATAATGCATACGCTCGGACGCCCGGGTGTCCCGAAAAAACACGGATTCGATTGTGGCGAATTGCGAGTGAAGATCCGACCATTCGGGAACCAGAGCGTCCAGAGCGGGTCTAAAGAGTAAAGTCGGTATTTTGAGGGTATCAGGAACAGGTTTTCGTGTCCAGCGTGAGAGAATTCCCCAGAGAATCAATGGTTTTTGCATCTTCAATGCGAAACGAACCGATACGCGTTCTTCGCAGCTGTGTGAGATAGGCACCGCAACCCAACGCCTCACCAATGTCTCTCGCGAGCGCGCGAATGTACGTCCCAGAGGAACACGTGACTTCGAAAGTGAGGGTGGGCCATCGGTAGTGCGTCGTGCGTAGCGCGTAGATCGTTACGCGTTGCGTCGGTCGTTTTACCGTATCACCAAGCCCCGTGCGGGCAAGCTCATACATCTTTTTGCCACCAACTTTCTTTGCGCTGTAGAGAGGGGTGGTTTGGATATGCCCGCCGCGGAATTTTGCGATTGTATGTTCAATGTCAGAGGCAGTAGGCTGTAGGCAGTAGGCTGTAGCGGAGATTTTGCCTTCGGGATCATCCGTCGTTGACGTGGCTCCGAGCCGCGCTGTTGCGACATACGTCTTATTGAGGCCGACATATTTCGACAGCTCTTTTGTCGCAGCACCGACGCCGACAATCAATAATCCGGTCGCAAACGGATCCAGCGTGCCCGCATGGCCAACCCGTCTCGTCTGAAAAATTTTTCGTACGCGATCCACGACGTCGTGCGACGTGATGCCGGCGGTCTTGTCGATCAACAACATTTGATGTTGCATGGATGGTGTTCATCTTGCTCCCATTTTTTCGGATTGTCACGGATATAGCGGCGAACGGCCCATAATTCAGATTCGTGCCAAATGATGCGTTCGTAATAATTTCGCTGCCACAATTTCGTCTTGTGATGCATGTTTCGATACATGGTGCTTGTGAAAGATTTAAAACGATGAACGACGTTGGGTCATGACATCCGTTCTGTCCCCGTAGGGGCAACCCCCAGCGGTTGCCCGTTTATAGGAAATGACGGATCGGTTTGGTGTATCGGGCAGGCACAGCCTGATGGACAGGCACAGGGGCCTGCCCCTACGGGTGTTCCAATCCAGACGACTCCATGGATATGATCTGGCATACTGACGAACTCATCGATACGGACACAGGCATAGTATTGAAACAGTTCATTCCAGATTGTTTGGATGTATTGACCAAGTTCGTTGAGATGCATGTGTCCTGTATTGATTTCACCGAGCATTTCTTTTCGATCAAACGTGCAGATCGTAACGAAATACCATCCGGTCGCGAGGTCGTCATGACCTTTGAGACGACGTGATCGGCGATGAAAATCGACGTATGGTTCCATACATCCATCGCTGCCAGACACTGCACATCATGTCAATACGGAATGTCGAGCCCGTTGCAAAACCCTTCGTCATTGCGAACGGAGCGTAGCGGAGTGAAGCAATCTCGGATATTCCTATTGATCTTCGCCAATCAAACTAGCATCTACATAATCCACATGTCCTGGGTGATATGAGATCAGGGTCGTCTTTTTTATGAGTTTCGCAATGCGCTCAAGCGTCCAGAGTTCCGTGGCATATCCTTGTAACAGGGGACCTTTCTCGAGGGCCTGTTCAACCTTCTCCAATTGCTTGGCATTCAGTTTTGGTGGTCTGCCGGAGCGACCCCGCGAGAGCAATCCATCATCTCCATTCTTCTTCCATGCAGTATGCCAAGCGTTCGTCGTGGCCGAAGAGACGGAGAAGTGCCGAGCGACCCATGCTTGGGTCTTTCCTTCCCGGAACAGTTGCCCAGCCTTCAGACGCCGTCGCTCCAATTGTTTCGTTCGTTCCGATGGGGTGTGTTTCACAGGCCCCCATCATATCAGGTTGTATATCATAATACTAGTCTATTTATGCGAAGATCAATACGGAAAAAAAGATTGCTTCCCTCCTGAGGCGGGCAGGCGTCGCGCGGCTTCTCGCAATGACAAAAAGAAGAGTTGTGCAACGGGCTCAAGAAATAGTCATTGACCAAAATCATTGTTTCCCGTACCCTTGTTTAGACATGAACGTCTCTGACCTCGCCCGTCGTCTCAAAACAACGCCTCATGAGCTTTTGGAAAAACTTCCGTCGCTCGGGTTTGACGTAGGCCGCCGCGCCATCAAGATTGACGATGTGCTCGGCGAGAAAATTTTTAAGAAATGGATCGAGGATGAACGTCGCGCGCGACTGCGCGATTCGCTCGTGATCGGCGCGAAAAAAGAAGATGCGGTTCCGGTCGAGAAAAAAGAGATCGCATTGCCATCCGTCATCGTCGTGCGCGAACTTGCGGGGCGTCTCAATCTCCCGGTGACGAAAGTCATTCAGGAACTCATGAAATCTGGCATCCTCGCATCGCAAAACGAACGGCTCGATTTTGAAACGGCAGCGATCATTTCCGAGGAGCTCGGGTTTCGGGCGACCGCGGAAAAACAGAAACAGGAGGATGCGATCGAGACCGTGCAGGCGATTGATCGCGTGCACGAAGTTCTATCTCGCGAGGTCGAAGAACATCTCAAAACGCGACCCCCCGTCGTCGTCGTCATGGGTCATGTGGACCACGGCAAGACGCGTACGCTCGATGCGATCCGCGCGACGAACGTCATGGGAGGCGAAGCGGGCGGCATCACCCAGCACATCGGCGCGTATCAGGTCGTGAAGAAAGACCGCAGTATGACCTTTATCGATACGCCAGGTCACGAAGCATTCACCGTCATGCGCTCACGAGGCGCAAAAGTCGCGGACATCGCGATCCTCGTCGTCGCTGCGGACGACGGCGTGCAGCCGCAAACGAAAGAAGCGATCAACATCATCCAGGCCGCGAAGCTTCCGTTCGTCGTGGCGTTGAACAAAATTGACAAACCGGAGGCGGATTCGGACCGTGTTCTGGCGCAACTCGCCGAAGCTCACGTCACAACCGAGGCGTGGGGTGGTCAGATCCCCGTCGTCAAAATTTCGGCAAAGACGAGGCAGGGGATTGATGAGCTTCTTGAGATCGTGCTCCTTGTCGCAGACATGAACGCGGATAAAATCCGCGCGAATCCGGATCGCCTTGCGATTGGAACGGTCATTGAATCGCACGTGGACAAGGGCGAAGGGCCCGTTGGGACCGTCCTGATCCAGTCCGGCACGTTGAAGAAAAATGACGCGCTCGGCATCGCTGGGGCCGCGTATGGCCGAGTCCGTTCCATGCGCGATTGGACCGGCAAACGAATGGAGGAAGCCCCACCCGGGACGCCTGTCAAAATACTCGGATTCAAAGTCGCGCCGGCCGTTGGCGATATTCTCGAAGTTCCACAAGATCCCAAGTCGCTTGAAGTGAAAAAGGTGAAAACCGTGCACCAAGTCGCCTCGCAGTTGACGGCTATGAAGATGGTTCCGTCCTTCGCGAAGGGCGAGGAGGAAAAGCCCGTAAAAAAGACCCTGAACGTCATCTTGAAATGCGATACGCTCGGCTCGCTCGAAGCGCTTCTCGGCATGTTCGAGAAGATTCGGCACGATGACGTTGGCGTTGAAGTGATCCAAAAGGGCCTTGGCAACGTGAATGAGAGTGATGTGACGCGCGCCGCAAATTCACCGCCGTCAGTCGTCTACGCATTCAACGTCGTGGTCACGTCGCAGGCGTCCGAGCTCGCGCGCGACAAAAACGTCGAGGTTCAGGAGTGCAAAATCATCTACGAGTTGTTTGACGACGTTGTCGCGAAGCTGAATGTGCTCGTGCCGCCAGAGGTTATCGTGACTCCGCTCGGCAATTTTCATACCGTCGCGATTTTCCGTACCGAAAGCGGGCGGATGGTCGTGGGCGGAAAGGTCACAGAGGGAAAAATCGTCTCCGGCGCGAAGGCGAAAGTGTGGAGAGGTGAAGAACCGCTTGGCATCGGCACGGTGGATTCGCTTCAAGCCGGCAAGCAGACCGTGAAAGACGTTCATGCAGGTCAGGAATGTGGCATTTCATTCAAAGGCAAAGTGAAGATCCAAATTGGCGACCGCCTCGAGGTGTATCATGAAGAGGTGAAGGAACGCCGCGTTGTTATTCCACGGTAGAACAGCCAGGCACACGCCACCAAGTTCGAGGTGGAAGCTGTGAGTACATGCGACGTCTTGTTTTTAAAACTCGCTCTTTTCCGTACAGCTCTGCTGCCTTGACGCACATCATGAAATCTGGCAGCGGTGTATCTATGGGCTCGCATGATCTCATTATCCTGCCGGATGAGCGTATCCAAAGCCGCATATTTCTCATACGCGGCAAGAAGGTGATGTTTGACCGTGATCTTGCGGAGCTATATGGGGTAGAGACCAAGAAACTGAACGAAGCCGTCAAGCGGAATCACCAGCGTTTTCCCAAGGATTTTATGTTTCGTTTGGCGATCCAAGAGCGTCATGTCTGGCAGGAGCATCTTTCAAGGTCGCAATTTGCGACCTTGAACAGAGGCCAAAATATCAAGTATTCCCCGACTGTTTTTACCGAACAGGGCATCGCCATGCTTGCGAGCGTCCTTCGGAGCGATCGCGCGATCTTCGTGAATATTCAGATTATTCGCACCTTCACAAAACTCCGCGAACTTATGGCAACGA
>CAYIQM010000047.1:0-6222 GCA_964365615.1 uncultured Gammaproteobacteria bacterium
TCCTTCAGAGACTAACCTGTCTCATTTGGGGATCATTTACGGATGAGAATAGACTTAGACCCGCGTGAACAATTACCAGCCTCACCCCCACAACGCTCCTGCACGTAGAGCTGGCTGCCGTCAGGCAGGTCTGCGCACGAGCACTTTGAAGTTCGCGAGGTTGATTGATGCATCCAGAGCGGCATCGAATCCGCCCTGTATGCGTATGACCACGGTTTCCGCTAAACGTCGAAATACCTTCACTCTACGAATGGCGTGTTCGACCTTGATCCTGATTTTGGACAGGGCTCTGTTTTTACGTTTCTCCTTCTTCGTGAGCGGATGACCACGTCTGCCCCGCTTGTTCACGATCCAGCCCTTCTTCGGATCTTCTCCCGTCCATGCGCTGTCCATGCGTTTCGGAATCTCCGGATGCTTCTCTAGCCGTTTCTTCATAGCATCCTCATCAAGGATGCGTTTGTCATGTGCTGCCACCGGTCTGGTCTTTGTCCGTCCCAGGACAAGACCATCCTGTCTGTTCACTGCAAGCACCGTCTTTTTCACATGTCGCTTGCTTTTCCCGGTGTAATTCTTGCGCTGTTGTCGTTTCGGTCTCTGAATCTTGAATTCGCTGCCGTCTCCGATGAGTTCTCGAACCTCCGGATAGGCTGCCAGGAACTTATCCAGATCATTGATACGCTTCTGGTTGCCCATGACAGGACTCCTGGGGATGAAGCGATCTGATAGAAGGGGTAACAGCCGTTTTCTCCATGTCCGCATCGTGACCTCATCGATCCAGAAGAGCATAGCAAGAAGGGCGCCGCCCGCCGAAGTACGCAGATACATCACGACGAGCAGAAGCATGGTCTCGAAGGATCCTGCATATGGCCTGCCTTAGCCGATCTTATGTTTTCGGTCGTTCCTCATTGCTTTCAGGCGTTCCTGCTCGCGCCTTTTCTACTCCACGTATAGCTTGTCTGCAGGCGTTTGGAATTCTGCGACCGTCATGGACGTGAGGCGACGAAACACTCCCGGGCGACGGATGGCACGATCGAAGGTAAAGGACATATGACGCTATGTTAGCAGAAAACGGATAATTGTTCACGCGGGTCTAATGGCGTGTGGTCCAAAACAAAAACAGAACCTCTTGCGAGATTCTGCTCAAAAATCCAAGGCAGGACGCGGCAAATCCCAACGGTTCGGAAAAATCCATTTGGACTTTCCGGTTGAGAAGAAGACAGTTCGAGTGCACGAAGCGCACAATAAATTACAAATTTATTTCCAGTTTTTCTTAAAAAGATTTGGAGCAACATGCCAATGACAGAAATCTATTCGCCTCAATTTTCTTATTACGCTATCATATTCGTATGTTTGATGTTTTAACGATCGGCGCGGCCACACGCGATGTATTCGTGAAAAGCAAGCATTTTGAGCGTATTCCGTCTGAAAGCGCACCGGACGGATGGAATGCCTGCTTGCCGCTCGGCGCGAAAATCCCGATAGACGAACTCGTGTTCGAGACGGGTGGAGGCGCGACAAACGCCGCCGTGACATTTCGCCGATTCGGACTCAAAACGGCCTGCGTGTCTCGCGTGGGTGAAGATACGGGAGGGCGCGAAATCGTCGCGCAACTCAAACAGGAACGCGTCAACGCCTCCGGTGTGGAGACGGATCAACAGGCACGGACCGGGTATTCGATCATCCTCCTTGCCGGAACCGGACACCGAACCATTCTTGTCGCGCGTGGCGCATCAGAACATCTCGAAAAAAATACGATTCACTGGAACCGGCTGCGCTCTCGCTGGATCTATCTCACGAGCGTAGCTGGCGACGCGATCGTGTTGAAAAAAATCTTCTCGCACGTCAAACGCCAACAGACGCGGATTGCATGGAACCCCGGAAATGCGGAAATCGAACTTGGTTTGAAAAAGCTTCTCCCGCACGTTTTGCAAACAGACGTCCTCCTGCTGAACCGCGAAGAAGCTGCCGAGCTCTCCGACTGTTCGCCACGGGATCTCCATTGTATCTTCAAGACGCTCGGATCACTTCCGCGGCTCGTCTTTGTTCTCACAGACGGCAGCCGCGGTGCCTACGCACATACACGCGGAATGATGTGGCATGCGCCGGTGATGAAAGGAAAAATCCTCAATACTGCTGGTGCCGGTGATGCATTCGGCAGTGCCTTTGTCGCGACGCTTCTCCAGCATGGTGACATCACGACCGCCCTCCAAGCCGGCACGCTGAATGCGTTTTCCGTCGTGCGTCACATGGGGGCAAAAAGAGGCATTTTGGAGCGTGCGCCGACGAAACAAAAGATGGCACGAGTAAAAGTCAAAATCATTGCTTGATCCTATGTCTAAAATCTACGTCACTCGCAAAATTCCAGACGCAGGATTGAAGCTACTCCGAGCACAAGGGTACCGCGTGGAGATCTACCCCGAAGACAAGATCATCCCGCGCAGAGAACTTGTGAAAAACGTGAATGGATGCGACGCACTTCTCTCTCTTCTTACGGACAAGATTGACGCCGAAGTCTTTGACGCGGCCGGACCTCAATTGAAGATCATCGCAAACTATGCGGTCGGATTCGATAACATTGACATCGCAGAAGCAAAAAAACGCGGCATTGTGATCACAAACGCGCCGCATGATGAAGTAAACGAAGCCGTTGCTGAACACACATTCGCGCTTCTCGTGAGCCTCGCACGCCGTATCCCCGAAGCGGATGTTTTTGCCAAAGCGCAAAGATACGAGGGATGGTCTCCGACGCTCCTGATCGGCACAAGCCTCTCTGGCAAAACGCTCGGCATCATCGGTGCCGGTCGGATCGGAGCTTCCGTGGCGCGGCGAGGGGTCAAGGGATTCGGCATGAAGCTTGTATACTCGGACACGCGATCGAATCCGGATATTGAGAAAGATTTGGGAGCGACGCGCATCTTAATGGAAAAACTTCTCGAGATTTCAGATTTCGTATCGCTTCACGTCCCCCTGCTCCCAGCGACGCGTCACCTGATTTCGACGGACGAATTTTCCCTCATGAAAAAAACGGCGTTTCTCATCAACACGGCGCGTGGTCCGATCGTGGACGAGAAAGCGCTCCTCCGCGCACTCAAAACGAAACGCATTGCCGGGGCCGCACTGGACGTCTTTGAATGTGAACCGGCGATTGACTGCGATGTGACGGACAATCTCGAACTCAAGGGTTTCTCGAACGTCATCCTGACGCCGCATATCGCGAGCGCAACGATCGAAGCGCGCGAAGCCATGAGCCTGGTCGCGGCCGAAAACATCAGAGCGGTTCTCTCTCGCAAACCGCCATTGAATCCACTACAATAGCTGCACTATGTTGAAATGGCCTGCACTCCTCAAAACCATCGGTTTCACGGATAGCGAAGCGAAAATCTATATCCTCTCCCTTGAACTGGGACCCTCATCCGTTCAAGATATTGCGAAAAAAGCAGGTGTCTCGCGCGTCACGACCTATACCGCGATCGAGTCTCTGACACAGAAGGGTCTCATGAGCAGCGTAGAAAAAGGTAAGAAGACGCTCTATGCCGCTGAATCGCCGGATCGTCTCGTTTCATTCGTACGCAGCCGTCTGCAACACATGCAGATCACTCTCAAAGAGATCGAGGCGCTTCTCGATGACCTCAAGTTGCTCCAACGCGGGGAAAAACCGATCGTGAAACTGTTTGAAGGACCCGAAGGTCTGAAAGCGGTGAATGCGGACATTTTGGAGACACGTCCGGACGTCATCTATGAGATGTCCAATATAGACGCCCGCCGCCAGCTCTTTTCACGAGAAACGTTTCTGCCGTTCCAACAGGAACTCGACCGTAGACAAACAAAGACGCACTTGATCGGGACCTATTCGAAACCCATCCACTCCCGGGTTCATGTCGCCATCCGACAAATCTCAGAACAAGACTATAAATTTTTTGGGAACATTTTGATCTACAAAAACAAGGTGAGCTTCAGCAGCCTTCTCGGAAAAAATATTTCCGTCGTGGTCGAGAGCGAGGCGATCGCACACACCCTCACGCTCCTGTTCCAACTCGCATGGGAAGGAGCCGAAAAGCACCTTGTAACAAAAGAAGCCGGGACGCCTTGAGCGCATTTCACGCTCACGTCGCCGGCAGTGCGTCGTTTTCTCCGAATGTGGAGTTTTTATGCGGACCCCATGATCGCCTCTGGCATATTCCTTCGCTGCGGGTAGGAGGAGAACAAACGACGAGATAAAAGAGCGCATGCTCGCAGAGAACTGCAGGAGTGTAAAACGAGCGCACGGAACTCGCCATCCGGTCAGACCGTCCCGAATCCGGAATGACCGAGTTGTGTATCACATCCGGATCAACCTGTCAAGCTCACGCTCTTGACAAGATTTTTTTTCACTTGACGTTCCAATTATGTGATATACTTCTTGCATGCTCCTCGAGCCCACTCGAGCGACGACGACTCCGACACATGATCGGGGCGGAAGAAAGAAAGGAAGGTGATTTTCATGGCAAAGAAAAAGGCACCAAAAAAGAAGGCGGCAAAAAAGAAGAAGTAACTTCTTCAACGCTCTTTTGTCAGGAGGAAATCTCCCGATGCCCATCGGGAGATTTTTATTGTCAACGATTCCTTATATCAGGTTCGCCTGTTGCGCTCGCGTAATTCCTTTTGCTTGTACGAGACCGTAAACTCCGTCGTAGCCGGGACGGATCTCAACCTTCCCGTGTCGCATGTTGAGAATGGCTTCCGTTATGTCTGGTGTCGCGATTCGAGCAATCTCTGACGCGGGAAGATCGAGGAGCACGCCGAATTCAGTCCGACCATCCCCAAGAAGCTCCTCCACCGATTTCTGAACTCGTTGCGATGTTTTTCCGAACCCAAGCGCGTCCCCCACAAGCTCTGCGAGCGGAACGATGGAACGAAAAGGGACGGCACCTGCGGGTCGTTGTGGATTCGATGGGCGATCCGCGAGATCCGCGATGCGATGCAAAACGCCGATCGTGAGCGGCTTGCCGCATTTTGGACACGCGCCGCCCCGCTTTTGTGTCTCTGCCGGCTCGCACCAAAAATGACACGCCGCGTGTCCATCCGCGTGATATGTACCTTCTTCGGGAAAAAATTCGATGGTCTCACAAAATTTCGACGTGTCATGCTCAACCAAGATGCGATGGAGTTCGCGGTACGACGGCTTTTCCATCTCAAATACGTTCGCTTCTCGACCAAGGTTCTGACACGAATGCGCATCAGAGTTCGAGACAAGAAAGACGCGGTCAAGCCCCGAAAGACGCCAGTTCATCGCCGGGTCGGACGAGAGGCCTGTTTCAATCGCGTAGACATGCGATGCAAAATCGCCAAAACATTCTTCGAGTGAATCATACCCCGATTTGGATCCAAATACGGAAAACCAGGGCGTCCACGCATGCGCGGGAATAAGAAGGCACGCCGGATCCGCATCCAGCGTGAGCTTCAAGAGTTCCTGCGACGAAAGACCGACAATGGGACGACCGTCGCTCTTCAGGTTGCATCCGCGTTCCGTCAATGACGTTGTCAGGCGATGTAGCACGTCACGCGACGGAAAAAGGATGATGTGATGGACGCGTCGGACCTTGTCGCCCTGTTTGTAGATGCAGGAGATCTCGGTCGAAAGCAAAAAATGGGTCGGTGACGAACCGTCTTTCAGACGAAACGCACCCTCCCCGACCTCCTCGAGAAGCTCATCAATGTCCTTCTGCCACGCGGGATGAAAGGCATCCGCTGTCCCGACAAAATGAATCCCCTTGCGCTCGCAACTCTTCGCGATGTTAGGCAACGTGAGATCTTTGGAGCATGCCCGCGACCATTTTGAATGGAGATGAAAATCAGTGATGAGGCGCATGGATACTGTTCACTTTCTCACCTCATACGTTGTGACGCTTAACGGCGGCAGGCGATCAGAGAGAAAGTCCGTGCCGATCGTGGCTGTATTTGCGGATTGCGGTCTGATATGTACAGACGTGAGACGATAACTTTTCACTGTTTTATAATCAGACACGCCAAGTGTGAAATTCAGAGGGGTCTCCGTGTCTGCCTTGTTCATCGCGACGACATGCAGAACGTTCGGATCTTTTGTGTTCTTCATGGCATAGAGGGAGAGCCGCGCAACATCTGGATTGTCAATTTTGAGAGAGAGATCTCCAACTGCGCTTCCTTTGCCATCATAGTCGAGATACATCGCGAAGGCCCCGGGGAGGTAGTTTGGGGATGGATAGT
>CAYIQM010000048.1:0-6220 GCA_964365615.1 uncultured Gammaproteobacteria bacterium
CCGCTTACAAGTATTTTTTACAACGTGGTAGCGGGACTGGCTCACGCCTTCCAAGGTTCGAATCCTTGCCCACCCAAAAAATACCACGATATCAATCGGGGTATTTTAATAGAGGCAGACTGCCCCGCCACCACGTTACAAAATCAAGGTAGGCGGGGTGCCGCCACAGGCGGCATACATCTGTCCCGCCTACGGCGGGATCCCGCTTACAAGTATTTTTTACAACGTGGTAGCGGGACTGGCTCACGCCTTCCAAGATTCGAATCCTTGCCCACCCAAAAAATACCACGATATCAATCGGGGTATTTTAACAATAATCCCTCAATCTAGCGAAAAGTTGCCTTAATGGCCTTGACAGATAGTCGTTTTTATGCTATCTTGATTTGTTATTTGGAGGACTGCGCGCATAGATTGCGCCTCGGTGGTCATGCCGGCCATATCCTCGCAAATATCTGTTCAGGGAGTATCCTGAACAGCGACGAAACTTTGAAAAGGAAGGCAGGTCCACATGAAGGAAATCCAACTCGACGTCCGCCGGCGGAGGATCATGCTCGTCATGAGGTTGTGTTTCGCGCTCGGCATCGTTGAGATCTTCTTCGTTGAGATCTTCTTGAGTTGCACGCTGATCGTGCGTCTGTTGATCTCGAACGAGAGTCCGATCATGGTCATGATCGTGGTCATGGTCATGAGCGTGGCTGCCCTGGCGACGTTCCAGCTCCTCAAGCATCTCAAACTCCAACGAAAGGAGGAGAGGTCGTGATAAATCCCGGCCCCCCGCAGTAGTCTCGTTCAACAATCTTCCCCCGGTCTGTAGAAAGGACATCAGACCGGGCACTGTCCTGAACTCCCTCCCTCCTCCCTCTTGCAAAGAGGGAGTGGACGGAGGAGAGAGTTCGAGACGGTGCACTTCGGCATCGCAGTCGCTACTTGGACAATCCCAGCGAAAGCTGGAAGGAGAAACGTCATGTCAGGTCTCATTCAGAGCTTCTTTGGTGCGTTGCGCGCCGCGGTCTGGATTTTCATCCTCGCTGTCGTCGCTTTCATCGTCCTCATCCTGGGGATCGTTCTCATTCTTCGCGACGGCGGGCACGGGAACTCACGCTCGGAGTCTCCGAAGATCCATGCGGTTTCGGTGACGGAATACGCTTACACAAAGCCGAAGAAGCTCGAGACGCCGGTCGAGAAGCAGCCGGCGCCGAAGGACGATGATGAAGAGAAGTGCTCCAAATGCGGCACGAAGCTCTCGGTCATCACGTTCACGTGGGAGATGCCGAAAGGCTATGTCCCGTCGGGTGCTGTATGGCTTGGTTACTGGTTCGTCTACCCAACCTTCGGTGCCGGCTCGAGCTGGGAGATGAAGAAGGTCGCTGAGATCGGTCCGGATCTCGGCGGGCAAGTCTGGGCCGTCACCCAGAAGATCCATCCGCAGAAGAAGATGGAGATCGATCCACATGTCGGCAAACGGGATGCCTTCAACCGTCGCTGCGAGCCGAAGGGCGGATGTGGCAAGGATTTCGGGATCGTGAAAGTAACGAAAAAGGGCGGCCTGTCGAGTACTTGCAAGAAGGCCGTTCGTCGGACGTCCGATGAATGTGTTCTCGAAAGGTCATACGAAGCGGAGAGGTACAAGGGCGCATTCACGACGCCCTGAAGTCAGCGCGTGTCGCGCCATCTCCTCCGGTCGCCACGGCTCGCAACTCGCGGGCCGTGGCCACTATCTTTTTTCTGCTCATGCGAGGAGAACAAAGAAGGTGGAGCGTTTTTAGATCAGTTCTACTCCGGATTGACGGAATTGCCGTGATTCGTTACTCTGCACGAGAGCAGAAAAACATGAAAACATAAAAACACAAGAGCACGAGAACATGAAAAGCGGGATTTCATGTTTTCATGCACCCGTGCCGCACCTTTGGCCGATGTAGCTCAGCTGGTAGAGCAACGGTTTTGTAAACCGTAGGTCGCCGGTTCGATCCCGGCCATCGGCTCCACTCTCAATCATATTCGTTCGTCCCGATGTACGTCGGGACGCCAGACTTACGACGCTATGTCCCAAGACAATCTCATCAAACTGGAGTGTACCGAGTGCGGCAAGCTCAACTATTACTCGACGAAAAATAAAAAGACGATCAAGGCGCGGCTTGAGCTCGCGAAGTTTTGTCGAACGTGCAAACATCACACAAAACACAAAGAGACAAAGTGAGTCTCAAAACCATGCCATTTCCACGACCGCCGCAGATCAAAAATAAACCGCTTCCGGCGGAGTTTCCGGAATCCGTGCGGCAGAAGCTCGCGCATCCCGATCGCGCGCGACGGATCGTTCTCATCTCCGGCAGCATCGGAGCCGTTTTTGGCATCGCTGTGGGTCTCTTGATCTCCCTCCTGCTGCGAAGGATCGGAGTTCCATCTCGGCTTCTCATTCTCGCAACGCTCGTCGTTGGATGGTTTGGAATGGGATGGGGAATGCGAATTGGCAGGAGGATCGTGATCGAAGCTCTGTCACTCCCTTCATCCTAACCTATGCCACGCTATTCGAATTACCTGACCGCAACAGATTTTTACCAGTTTTTGCATTGTCCGCATTGGCCGTATTACGAACGGTTTGCAACGGATGCAGAAAAGTTACTGAAGACACCCGTGACGGAAAGCCAGCATTTGCGTCAAGAAAACGGCTACGCGCACGAAAAAGAGGTTGTCACAAAACTGTTTGAAGGTCAGCCAATTCTTGAAGCACCTCGCATCACTGATCCTGAAAAAGACTTTGAAGCGACGTTTGAGCTTATGAAGCAGGGCGTACCGCTCATCTATCAAGGAACGCTCACAGATGGCGATTGGACGGGGCGTCCCGATCTTCTCGAACGCCACGAGGGCGATAGCCGTTTTGGAACGTGGTTTTACGTTCCGGTTGATGTCAAATCCTCGCACGCGCTTGAAAAATATCAAAAGCTTCAGCTTGTGTTTTACGCGACGTTGCTCGAGCGGATTCAAGGGCGCTTTCCGGCCGAGCCCGCGATCATCAACAGCGACGGCGAGCGCATTTCGTTTCAAGCGGACGAGCGGATTTCCGAATTCGAGAATGCCGTTGTGGAACTCGAGCGGATTCGCGCCGGGGAAAAGCCGGATCCTGTGCTTCGAAAGTCCTGTTTTGATACGGGGACATGGGGCGTCATGTGCAAGCGATATGCAGAGTCGTTGAACGACATCGCGCTCTTATACAACGTGGATGTTGCAAAACTCCGTTCATTGCGTCAACTTGGCGTTCAAACCATTGACGATGCGGCGAAACTCGATCCGCAAGCGCTCGATGGAATCGCAAAAGGCCTCCGCATCCATAGCCTCGAAGTGATCAAGCGACAGGCGCAATCGCTCACAACCCATTCCGTCATCATCCGAAAACCGGTTGAACTTCCATCCGTGGGGCTCGAAATTCATTTTGATATTGAAAGCGATCCGCCGAATGACGTGGATTATCTGTACGGATTCCTCATTCGCGGAAGCGAAGGCGATCGGTACGTTCCATTTGTCGCGGAACGCCTCGAAGATGAAGAAAAAATGTGGCGCGCGTTCCTCGCGTGGATCGAAACGTTGCCGCCGGACTATCACGTGTATCATTTTGCGGTATATGAACCGACGCGGCTCGGCGTTTTGAAAAAGCGGTATGGAGGGAGTCCGGCGCTCGACGTCTTTATGACGCGGCTCATTGATCTCAAAGAACTCGTGACGCATTCGGTCGTCTACCCGCTGTATTTTTACGGGCTGAAATATATCCTGCGCTTTTTAGGTTTTTCGTGGTCTGGAGAGGTGAAAAGCGGGGGACAATCCATTGACGTGTTTGAACGCTATCTTGAAACGAACGATCGCGCCGTACTCGACTCCATCATTCAATACAATGAGGATGATGTGCGCGCGACCGCGCATCTGAAAGATTGGCTCGTCAAATATGCGCGTGAGGTGACGAGCTACGAGCAACCGTATCCGTGGGAAAAGAAATAGTCGAAAGTCTGAAAGTCTATAAAGTCTGCAAGTCTATCAAGTCATTCGGTTGACTTTAAGGACCTGACGGACTTGATGGACTTTACGACTTTTGACTTGTTGCCCGACATGCAACCCACGCCGCAAGCAGCGCCGTGATCGGCACGGTGAAGACGAGCCCGATGGTTCCGGCAAGGGAGCGGATGATTTCGTCGGTCACGACGTCGAAGTTCACGAATTTCGCCCACGAACCGCCGACCTGCGTATAGAGGAGGAGCGTTGAAAGCGATCCGCCGACGTACGCAAAAACGAGAGTGTTCGCGAGCGCGCCCATGTGGTCGCGGCCCACGACCATCCCGGAGCGGAAGAGTGCCTTGAATCCAAAGTTCGCATTGGCACGGCGCACTTCCGCGACGCCAGAGGCGATCGAGACGGCAACGTCCTCAACAACGCCCATTGCGGCGATGATGATGCCCGCAAAGAGGAGTCCTTGCGGGTTGAGGAGGGGATTTTTGATAAAAAAGAGCCGATCTTCATCCGTCGCGAGTCCGGAGAGGTGCATCCATTTGGAAAAAAGCGCGGCAATGGCGTAGGCGACGATCGCGCCGCCGAGGGTGCCAATGGTCGTCACAAGACTTTTTTTATTCCAGCCGGTCGTGAATCCAGTCGAAAGCGCCGTAAGAACCACCGTGAGCCCGAGCGCGACGGGGATTGGATTGAGTCCATGCAAAAAAGCGGGGATCAGAATCCATCCAATGAGAAGGATGGAGAGGAGGATGGAGAACGTGATTTTGAGCCCCTGCCATCCGGCGAGCAGGATCATGGTAAAGATCCAGAGTGCCAGGAGACCATAAATCGCCGCCCGGCGATCAAACCCTTCGAGATACGCGAGAGGTTCACCTCCTGCGGGATTCGGCGCGAGATAGATGAGTACCTTGTCTCCTTGGCGCGGTTCAAGGCCGTACGGACTCGAGCTTAAATCGGTCGAGAGTTTTCGCATTTTTCCGGCAAAGGGACCGGAGAGGAATTGAATTTCGTATTCTTGGAGTTGCTCCGCGCCATCCTTTGTTGGCTTGGTCGTATGCGAGACCGAGAGGATAACGGCACGTTCATAGCTCCCATCGTCACCTTTTTCGATGGGGGGTGTCGTTGCCTGCGCGACGATTGGGAGCAGTGCGATCGTTATCGCGAGGAATACGCACAATCGTTGGATGCGGATCATGCGTTCTATCCTATCGCAGGATGGGCATCTCGAGAAGATGTTGATATGATTCGATTCGTGCTCACTGCCGCACGAGGTTTTTCGCGTTCGTCCTCGAATGTTCTTGGCCGGTTTCGTTTTTTGTTTTTCTTGTTCGTCCTTGCGGGAGTGCTCATTATTTTCAAACTTGGTTATCTGCAAATCGCGCAGTATGGCCTCTATTCGCTGTACGCCTCGGACCAGCACGAGCTCGCGAAAAAGTTGCAGCCCACGCGCGGCCAAATCCTCGTTCGTGACAAAGCGGACGGCACGCTCCACCCGCTGGCGACGAACCGCCTCACCTGGCAAATTTATGCCGTGCCAAAGGAAATGAAGGATCCCGTTTCAGCGGCGCGCGTGCTTTCCGACACGCTGCATCTTGACCCGATGGATGTCGCGACGAAGCTCACAAGACGGAAGGACGACCCGTATGAACTCTTGGTGAAAGATGCGGACGCGGCGACGGTCGAAGCGATGAAGAAAGCGAAACTTGACGGCGTCGGTTTTTTTCAGACAACGGCGCGGCTCTATCCGGAAAAGGGGATCGGCGGGCAACTCGTCGGCTTCGTTCGCGAGGACGCGGTCGCAGGGCCTCATGGGCAATATGGCATTGAAGGAGCTTTCGATACGTTGCTCGCTGGGACGCCCGGTTCGATTGTGACTGAAGCGGATGCCCGTGGGCGGCGGCTCACGTTCGGTCGCATGCAGATGAAAGAGGCGGAGAATGGCGCAGATATTGTTCTCACGATCGACCGCACGATCCAATATCAGGCGTGCGAACTCATTCAACGCGCCATTACGAAGCATCGGGCAGAGAGCGGTTCGCTCATCATTCTGAATCCGACAACGGGTGCGGTGATGGCCATGTGTTCGGCACCGGATTTTGACCCGTCCGACTATCGAAACGTCAAGGATCTCCAGATATTGAATAATCCGGTTGTGATGAACACATACGAACCCGGATCCGTTTTTAAGCCTTTTACGCTGGCGGCATGACTCGAGAGCGGAAAAATC
>CAYIQM010000049.1:0-3827 GCA_964365615.1 uncultured Gammaproteobacteria bacterium
TCAATCAACCGGGCTGATTTCTTTTTGTTCCGTGTAATATTTGATTTCTTCATCGAGAATTTCAAGCGGCACGACCTCTCCCTCAAACAGAATCCGATCTTCAAATCGCGCGATCTTCGAGAAAATCTCATCCTGAAATCCTCGTGAAAGGGCAAGGGCGAGCTCACGGAGTTTTGCGAGTCGTTCCTGATACCCGTTCACCTCCCGTTCGCTGTCTGTGACGAGCGCGGCGAGGCTTTTTTTGTTGTCGCGCCAATAGTCCTGCCGCAGATGCGCGCGGACTTCTCCGATCTCAATGCGCTCCCCTTCGCGTAGCGCGACATCTGATTCCGCATGTTGAAGAACTTCATCGAGCGTTGCGGCGCGAACACCCACGCGGAAGCGTTTGAGGAGATGCGCCGTAGACGGACGAATGGAGGCGAGAACGCGCCGCCATTCCTCTTCGCTCCCTTGCGTCTCGAAGAATCGCTTTAGAGCGACTCGCGCGGGCCAAATCGCCCAGGCGAACCTCCGCGCGATTTCTGCGAGACGATCGGTCGGGACCTTTTTTCCATCGTGATAGGACTGAATCCACTTTTCCGCTTCGCGGCGCATCACGGACGATGCAAACTCAAGATGGTCCGCCAAAAAATCAACCACTCGCAGCTTGTCGCGAAGATCGAGAAAGAAATCGGACATGCATCAAGTTTACAGTGAACAGTGGGCCGTGAACAGCGGCGTGAGCAACAAACAGCATGCGGAATGGAGAATGCAGCATGGAGAATGCACATCGTTTAGCGAGCTCCTTGCCATATTTCATGGATTCCTCTATAGTCGGCCTACTTCTTATTCTTAACATCTTATTCTTAACTCCTATGACAACGGCACTCGCGCAGAAACCGGCAGCAACGGAACTCGAAACTCTGCTTCAAACCAACGAATTGACCGTCACGTTCCCGAAAATTGGCGATGCCGTAAAGGGAACGGTTGTCGCGGTTGGCCGAAACGAAGTGCGCGTGGATATCGGCGGCATTGCGATCGGCATCGTCCGCGGCCCAGAACTTGATACAAACCTGCATCTCACCGTCGGCGACGAGATCGAAGCGACGGTCATTGATCTTGACAATGAATTCGGAGAACTCGAACTCTCCTTCAAAGGAGCTGACCGTAAAAAATCATGGGACAAACTCAAAGAGCTGCTGACGTCCGGAACCGTCGTGCCGGTGAAGGTTCTTGAAGCGAACAAGGGCGGACTCATCGTCCGTCTCGAAGGCGTCGCCGGCTTCCTTCCGGTCTCGCAGCTTTCGCCGGAAAACTATCCCCGCGTCGCCGGGGGCGAAAAGAACAAAATCCTCGAGAAACTCAAATCTCTTGTCGGCACCCTCCTTGACGTCAAGGCGATTGATGCGAACGAGGAGGCGGAAAAATTAATCGTCTCCGAAAAGGCCGTCTGGGAAACAAAACAGGAAAGCGTCCTCTCGAAATACAAGATTGGAGATGCGGTTGAAGGGGACGTCACGGCCGTGACGGACTTTGGAGCGTTCGTTCGATTCGATCAAAATCTCGAAGGGCTCGTCCATATCTCCGAAATCGCTTGGCAGCGCATTGACCATCCGCGTGACGTCTTAAAAGTCGGCGACCACGTCCGCGCGCAGATCATCAATATCGAAGGTTCAAAGATTTTTCTCTCCATGAAGAAGCTCGTCGAAGACCCGTGGAAAAATGTTGGCAATCGCTTCACGGTCGGACAACTCGTGAAGGGCCGCGTGCTGAAGATCAATCCGTTCGGGCTCTTTGTGGAACTCGATCCGGATATTCACGGACTCGCGCACATTAGCGAGCTCTCGAGCAAACCCGTCAAAGACGTGAACGAAATTGCGCGCATTGGGGACGAATTCGAATTCCGCATCGTGACCATTGACCCCGAAAACCATCGGCTCGGCCTTTCGCTCCGAAAAGCGAAAGAGGAAGAAAAGACGGCGTGATATGAATCCAACGCTCAAACACATTCTCCTCTTCCTGCTCGCCTTAGGCGTGGTTGGAGTGGCGCTTGCGGCCGTGAACATCGACACGACGAAAAAGACGGATCTCACGGCCATCGCCCGAGACGTGCAGGAGGGCAAGGCAAAGACGATCACGCTCCGCGGCTCACGGATCGAGATCACGCGGCAAGATGGAAGCCGACTCGAAGCCTCAAAAGAACCATCCGAATCGCTGCCAACGCTTCTCAAGGCCTACGGCGTTGATTCGGAAAAAATCCGTGCCGTCCCGATCGAAGTGAAGGAAGCCTCTGGAGTCGCGTACTGGACCGGCGTTATTCTTCCAAACGTTCTCCCCTTCCTCATTCTTTTCGGCCTCATGTGGTTTTTCCTCCGCCAAGTGCAAGGACAAAACAACCGCGCACTTATGTTCGGACAATCCGGCGCGCGTGAAATTCAAAAGGATGCGAAAGACCGTGTAACCTTTGCGAACGTCGCGGGCGTGAAAGAAGCGAAAGAAGAGCTGCTCGAGATCGTTGAATTCCTCAAAAACCCGGAAAAATTCATTTCCCTCGGGGCAAAAATTCCAAAGGGCGTGTTGCTCATGGGGAGCCCAGGAACGGGCAAGACGCTCCTTTCACGCGCCGTGGCCGGCGAAGCCGATGTCCCATTCTTTCACATCAGCGGATCGGAATTCGTGGAGATGTTCGTCGGCGTCGGCGCGTCGCGCGTTCGTGACCTGTTTGCGAAAGCAAAAAAAAGCGCGCCGTGCATCGTGTTCATTGACGAAATTGATGCGGTCGGCCGCCAGCGCGGGTCGGGACTTGGCGGATCTCATGACGAACGCGAACAGACATTAAATCAAATCTTGGTCGAGCTAGACGGGTTCGAACCGAACGCGGGCGTCATTGTGATGGCCGCGACGAATCGGCCGGACGTTCTGGATCCGGCACTCCTCCGACCGGGCCGTTTTGACCGACGCGTCGTCCTCGACCCGCCGGACATGAAAGACCGTGAAGAAATACTCAAGATTCACGGGGCGAATAAGCCGCTCGGCGCAGACGTCTCTCTTCGAAAGCTGGCGGAACGCACACCCGGATTTTCCGGCGCGGATCTCCAAAACCTCATGAACGAAGGCGCGATTTTGGCCGCGAGAAAAAATCTCACAGAAATCCCCATGCAGGTTCTGTTTGACTCGATCGAAAAAGTGCTCCTCGGCCCGGAACGGAGAAGCCATCTGATGAACGAGGAGGAACGAAAGATCACGGCGATGCACGAGGCCGGACATGCACTCGTGGCCCATCTCCTCCCGCACACGGATCCCGTCCAAAAAATTTCAATTATCTCGCGCGGTCGCGCGGCGGGATACACGCTCAAGATGCCGACCGAAGACCGAACCATGCGCCGGCGCGAAGAGCATCAGGAAGACATTGCCGTCATGCTCGGCGGATTTGCCGCGGAAAAAATATTCTTTGGCGATATCACGACCGGCGCGTCGAGCGACATGAAGCAGGCGACGCGACTCGCGCGCAGCATGGTTACGCAGTGGGGGATGAGTGAAAAACTTGGACCGCGCACTTATGGCGCACAAGAAGACATGATTTTCCTCGGACGGGAGATCCATGAGAACCGAGACTATGCGGAAGAGAAGGCAAATATGATTGACGCGGAAATTGACCGTCTCATTGCAGAGGGACTCGAGACGGCCACGCGGATTATCACGAAGGAAAAAGGGACGATGGAACGGATTGCGGAGCGTCTGTTGAAAGAAGAAACGCTCGAGCGCGAAGCATTTATAGAAACAATAGAGAACGTAGTGCGTAGTACGTAGTACGTACTGTCCCCTGTAACCTGTCCCCTGTAACCTGT
>CAYIQM010000049.1:3927-6163 GCA_964365615.1 uncultured Gammaproteobacteria bacterium
CTGTCCCCTGTAACCTGTCCCCTGTAACCTGTTGATATGCTATCCTAGGGGCCTATGCCCCTTCCCTCCCGTCAACACAACCAACCGTTGTATCGCAGTGCCCTTCGCCACGCCTTTGAAGCCGCGTGGCGCGACCGTCGTTTGTGGCCGCTTGCGCTCTTCGCCTCTCTTCTGCTTTCGGCTGGCTCGTATGACGTCCTCCTTCGTGCGGTGGATTTGATCGTCAATCAAACGAGCGTGGTCGCGCGCGGAGCGTCTTCTCCTGGCACGTGGTTTTTGCTTCAGCATCTGTGGAAGAACGGCTCGGATATCGTGAGCATTAGTCTCGGTGTCCAGGCATTCATCGCTCTCACGGTGTTCGCGATCGCGCTCGTCGTCTTTTCGTGCGTCTCCCAAGCCGGCCTTGTCTATGCCCTCGGGGCAACGCGCCGCGGATCGCGGCCAACGCTTCTCGAGGCCATTCACGTGGGCGCAAGCGCCTTCTGGCCTGTCGCCGCATTAAACGCGATCGTGCTCACAACGCTGTGGATCGTCCGCTTCCTTGCCGGCTTTCCTCTGTATCTCACGCTCACGCATCCGACCCCCGAAAACTTTGCGCTGTATCTTCTTTCCTTTTGTTTGTTTGTCGCCGCCTCCTTTGTCGTGACGATGATATTCATCTTTGCCTTGAATGCCCTTGTATTACAAGGCGCGCCTGTTGCCGAAGCCCTGATCCGCGGAGTCGCCGTCTTCAAAAAACACTGGCTGATCGCGATTGAGACCTCTGTCCTCCTCCTCTGCGTCGCGCTCTGCCTCATCGCCGGGTTCATCGTCGTGAGCTTCTTCCTCATGATCCCATTCATGGCGAGCTTGGTCGCGGCGGCTGCGTTTGGATCCGGATGGTTGTGGTCCGCGATCGTCGCAGGGGGCTACCTCCTCTTCGTCTGTGGATTCCTGATCTTCGTGGCATTCCTGACCCAATTCCAATATGCGACGTGGACATTCCTCTATCGCGCGATCGGCGAAGGTGGAGCTGTACCGAAACTGCACCGCTGGATGCGGAGTCTGTTTGGAATCACTCGCGTTCCCGAGCGATAAGGGTCTATGGCCCAATCCATTGAAGATCTCCTGAAAAAAGCGGGGACGGTGCCGACGACAAAAACAAAACAGACGAAACTCGTCGCCCACGAAACAACGACCGCTGAAAAACTCCGCGAAAAAATTGGGGAGGTTCGATTGGGCGAACTCGAACAAGCCGCCGAAGAAGAAGCGGCGCGCCGAGGGATGGACTATCTGAATCTCAAGGGATTTCCGATCGCGCCAGAAGCCATCTCAATTCTCTCGCGTGCAGAATCGGAGCGTCTTGGATCCGTCATCTTTTTCGCGACCGATGAGCAAATTCGCATTGGAACCACGCAACCCGGGACAGACGTCACGGCGCTTGCCGAACGGCTCATGAAAGAACGCTCCGTTGAGGTGAAAATCTATTACCTCTCGAGCGAGAGTCTTCGCGCCGCGCAAAAGCTCTACGACGCGCTTCCGGAAACGAAAGAAGTTATCTACGGCGTCCGGATCGACGAAAAAGCGCTCGAAAAATACGCAAACGAGATCACGGACATCACAAAGCTCCGCGAGACGATCACGAAGGTCTCGATTACGGACGTCGTGACGCTCATCGTCGGTGCCGCGCTCCGCGTTGACGCCTCGGACATCCATATCGAGGCCGAGGAAGAAGACGTCAAGGTCCGTTTTCGCATTGACGGCGATCTCCGGGACGCGGCAAAGCTGCCCCGCGCCTCCTGGCAGCAGGTCGTGAGCCGCTTAAAACTTCTCGCAGGCGCAAAAATCAACGTCGAAGACGTCCCGCAGGATGGCCGAATCACGATTTATCTCACGAACGAAAAAGTGGACATCCGCGTCTCCTTCCTTCCGACGGCCTTCGGCGAATCCGTCGTCATGCGTCTTCTGCGTCCGAAGTCCATCGCGCTCAAATTCGATGAACTCGGCATCCGCGGACGAGCTTGGGAGCAGTTGAAACGCGAAATAGATCGGCCAAACGGCATGATCGTGACGACGGGGCCGACGGGATCCGGAAAAACGACGACGCTGTACGCGATCTTAAAGCATCTGAACACGGAGGACATAAAAATCATCACGCTGGAGGAGCCGATCGAGTACAAGCTCGTTGGCATCAATCAAAGCCAGGTGGATTATTCACGCGACTACACGTTTGCAAAGGGTCTCCGCTCCATCCTTC
>CAYIQM010000050.1:0-5789 GCA_964365615.1 uncultured Gammaproteobacteria bacterium
TCTTAACGGCTTGAAAAGCCGCTGTCCTAACCGATAGACGATGGGGCCAAAAGCAATTCAATCATCTCAAGATGACTTGACGATGGAGCTAAGCGACGCGAGCATACGATTCGCTCGGCATTCAGTCAATCGGCGGAGATATAAAGGCTTAAAAAGAAAACCGCACGAAACGCGCGATGACGATCTTCTCTCCCATCTTCGCGATATGTTCGTTCACGAGATCTTCGATCGTTTTCGTCTCCTCCTTGAAGAAGGCCTGCTTCGTCAAACACGCCTCGGAAAACCATTTTTGAATTTTTCCATCCACGATTTTTTGCTTGATCTCATCCGGCTTGTTCTCGCTCGCGATCTCCGCGATAAAAATCTCGCGCTGCTTCGCAAGCGCCTCTGCGGGAACGGCCTCCGGCGACACATACTCCGGATCCATGGCCGCGACCTGCATCGCGATCTCATTGCCGAGCGCCTGAAAATCCGCATTGCGCGCCACAAAATCCGTTTCGCATTGCAGTTCAACCATCGCGGCGAGCTTCTTCGTGTGATGCAAGTACGTCGCAATGATCCCTTCGGCAGTCGAACGCTCCGCGGATTTCTTCGCCGCTTTGAGCGCCCCCTTCTTTTTCAGAATATCAATCGCCACATCCATGTCGCCGCCCGCTTCCTCGAGCGCCTGTTTGCAGTCAACGATCCCCACGCCCGTTTTGTTGCGAAGCTCCATGACCTGTTGTGTTGATGGCGTCATACGACTGCTTCCTTTTGAATCAACGATCCCCCCAGCCGCGCGCGTCCCGCTTCCCATTCCGCTCGGCCTTCCGTGCAGGCCGCAGACGCGAGTCGCGCAATGAGCTCGATGGCCTTCACGCCGTCATCATTCATGGGGATCGGATACTCCACGTCCGACGGATCTACATTCGAATCGCACACGGCGATGATCGGAATCCCGCGTCGCGTCGCTTCCTCGAGTGCGGTGTTATCTTTCCGGATGTCGAAGATAAACAGCGCATCCGGGATGCGCACGAGTTCCTGGATGCCTCCAACCTTATCTTCATATTTTGCGATCTCCTCCCCGAATTTTTGCTGTTCAAGTTTGGTGTACTTCACGAGCTCGCCACGTTCCTGTTTGCGCTTCAGGTCTTTGAACTTCCGAAGCATCGCCGCGATCGCGGAAAAATTCGTCAGCGTGCCGCCGAGCCAGCGCTTCGTGACAGAGGGCATGCCGCACGATTTTGCCGATTCCTCCACGATCTTTGAAGCTTGTTTTTTCGTGCCGACAAAAAGAATCGTCCCGCCGCGCGCCGACAGGGCCTTCAATGCGGTAAGCGCCGTTTCGAGACATTTTTGCGTCTCTTCCAAATTCAAAATGTGAATGCCGTTCCGGCTTCCAAAAATGTATTTCTTCATGCGCGGGTGCCACTTGGACGTTTGATGTCCGAAGTGCGCACCAGCCTGAAGCAACTCAACCAACGTGGGGATGTGAACCATAGAATGCCTTAAACCTCTCTGTCGCCACGGACAGCCCCGACGACGAGGCCGGGGAGGCGTTGTCCTGTGTATTTACGACAGATGGGAAATGAATGAATCCTCGGCCGCAGTGTAGCAAAGCTCTCTGAAATTGGCAACCCCCACACCTCTTCGCTTCGCGAAAGATATGGGGGCAAACTGAAACACGATCCGTTGCTCATCGGCGAGTGCCAAGAGCGAACGGATCGTGTCAGAAGTAGGTCACTTGGAAGAAAGCTCGAACTTCTCGGACATGCCCCACTGACGGAGCTGACCGAGAAATCCACTCGCAGACGTGTACGACCCGATTTCGACCTCGCCTTTGCAGGCGATGATCTCCCCATCGGCCGAGAACTTGCCACCATCCACCCTCGAGTAGTAGGGCGGCTTGATTGAGTCGCCAGAGGTCATCGCCGGGCCGATCAGGAACCGTACGACGCTGCTCGGTGCCAGTATCCCGAAATCGCATCGGTAGGTCTTGGAGCCTCCGGGAAACGAAGTCGGCGACGAGCACCCCGGGTATGGATTCGTGAGCGTCGTAGCGTCCACGGCACCTGCGAACGTTGGATACCCGCTCGGGAGACTCTTGGGCGTGTTGAAGAGGATCACGACGTGTCCGGTCTCGATCCCCTTCCCCTTGCAGCGATTCAGTGGCTCTGGCGTTTCCGCCTCGACCTCTGCGGAGCTGTCTCCTCCCGACGTCTCGGTGGACACTTCTGCCACATCGGTGGACACTTCTGCCACATCGGAGACGTCACTTCTCGGAACCTCACCCGAGGCATCCTCTCGTATGTCATGAAGCGCCTCCGACCGTGCGTCCGAAATCGTATCTTCGGCGAAAAATGCATCTGACACAGCATCGTCGGACGCATCCGATCCCTCTTCGACAGCAAAGCTGTCAAAGTTCGCAGTTGACCAGCATCCGCTGGACAACAGAGCAGTCGCCGCCATCAAAGCGGCAACGAGTAGACGCGTGCATTGCACCATTAACTACCAACCTTTCCTTCACAGTTGACGTTTGAAGATGAGAAGAGCGATTTTTCAGTAAACCATCATTTTTATACCTTGTCAAGGGTATTTTTTCTTGTTACGTTATGCTGACAATAATGCCTCATAAAATCATCATCGTTGGCGCCGGATTTGTCGGCTTGCCGGCTGCGCGCGAGCTCAAAGCGCGTCTTGGCAATGCGGCCGACGTACTGCTCATTGATCCAAAGGATCATTTTTTATTTGCGCCGAGGTTGGTGGACGCGCTTGCCGGCGACGTTCGGGAAGATCAGATCAAAGTGGATATCGCGCTCATCGCGGATCGCTCTGATTTTCAATTCCTGCACGGCACGGTTGAACGCGTGGATCGCACGGCGCGCGACGTCTCTGTTGGATCCCAACGCATCCCTTACGACGTGCTCATTCTTTCCCAAGGATCGCGCACCTGTTACTTCAACATCCCGGGCAGCGAAGAACATACGGTCTGCTTAAAACGTCTCGAGGACGTCTATCGGATCCACGACCAAATCCACGACCTTGTTGAACGCGCGCAGCGGACAAAAAACGCAGACGAAAAACGCGCGCTCCTTTCGTTCGTCGTCGTGGGCGGCGGCGCAAGCGGCGTCGAATCCGTCTTCGCGCTCAAACGATACGTCGAGCGCCATTGCGACCGCCATACACCGCGGCTCCGGAAACATCTTTCGTTCAGACTCCTCGAAGCGGGCCCGCAAATTTTGAAAGGCTTCCCTCCGCGTATCGTGAACGGCGCCCTCCGAGAACTCACACGGAACGGCATCGCTATCCACACGGGCGAAGCCGTCTCCTGCGTCGAAAACACCTGCGTCGTCGTGGCAAAAGAACGAATGTCCACCGCGCTCACGATCTGGGCCGCGGGGATCCTTCCGAACGTGATCCCGATTGATCCGGACGTACGTCGCGACGCAAAAGGATGCTTCATCACGGATCGCTTCTTGAGCATTGATCCGTGTATCTTTGCGGCCGGAGACGCCGTGACGCATCAGGACCGAACCGTGACCGTTCCAAAAAACGCGCAAACGGCGATCCAGATGTCGCGCACGATCGTAGAGAACGCCGTCCGCTCGCTCGCGGGCAAATCCCTGGTGCCATTCCGCTATAAATCCATGGGAAGCATTCTCATCATGGGATCGAAAGGATACATTGACCTCCGCGCCTTCGCGATCAAGACGCGTCTTGCCGCCCTTGCTCGAGACCTGTTTTACCGGTATCGTATGTGGCAGATAACTAAATTTTAATTTCGTATCGGCGACCCGTCGGGTCGCCCCTACAAACCTTCATCCATTCGTATGTTCAAAAACTTCTCCTTCTGCACCTCGAAAGAGCAGTGTGTCGACGTCGCGCTCCTCATCCTACGGATCACGATCGGCTTTATTTTTATTCAACACGGGTACGGAAAACTGTTCGGCGATGCGCCGGGCATGACCGCCTTCACGGGCATGGTTGCACAACTCGGGTTCCCCGCGCCATCGCTCTTTGCCTATGCGGCCGCATTCTCGGAATTCTTCGGCGGGATTGCAATTCTCTTGGGCCTCTTCACCGATATTTCGGCGATTGCAATCGCCATCGTCATGCTCGTCGCCCTCGTCGGCGTAAAAAAGTTCTCCTTCCCCCTGGCAGATCTCGACCTCGCGCTCCTCACAATGACACTCGCGATCTATTTCATGGGGCCGGGAAAATACGTGGTGATGAAATGGAGGGGCAAGCAGAGTGCGTAGAATAAGCTGGTTTGATAACAGAAAAGCCGCGTTGGGTGGTTCGGAGCAGCTATCCTCGCCAAAGGACTGCTCCCTTTCCACTCATCACGGCTTTTTCAGTGGAAACAGTATACACGATCCATCAAGCGTCCGCAAATTTTACTTTTTATGGGTTGGCAGTACAGGCTCTTTGACACGTCACCATTTGATCTTCGCATGCAGCGCGGGCAATTTCTTCAGCGGCCGAGAGGTCTTTGAGGCAAGCCTGCCTCACCGTCGTGCACTTTTCAACACAAGCAGATGTCGGATTCGCCGGCACTCGTGGTTCTTGCTTTAGCTCCTGCTGTTTGCTTTCTGGTTCCTCAAACGGACAATTTTCTGCATCGGTGCTCACATGTTTTCGAAGCAGTTCTTCGACGGAATTCAGTCGGCGATTCAACTTAGCAAGCTCTTGCGCCACCCCGCGGTTTGTTTCGCTTCCTTTCGGGCTTTGCGCTTCAACCGCGGTGTACGCGATGGCACCCGTGAGCACGACCGCGAGTCCCGCAACGATCGCCGCAGTCCACGCGTTTGCCACCCCGCGCGCAGCCGTGAGAATTTGATGATCGCGCGGATGAGATGTGGGTCCAACAAAACGAACCTGACACGTCGTTGCGCAACCAGAATGACCACACGGCCCACCTGTTGAGCTGTGCGTCTGTCCGGCCGGGATGGGCGAGTTACCTGCCTTACGGCGGCGAGACGGTTTTTTAGATTTGATGTCCAACATAGAAAAGAAAGGACGTTAGCAATGAATAATGAATGAAAGTTGAATCAAGTATAGCACATTTTTTGGATGTCAAGAAAAAATGAAGTCTTCAACAATTTATCTTGACGCAGGCGTCAAGCTTTTGGTCATATAACTCTTTTCCATTCGGCCCCTGATCCGTTCCCTGCACAATTTCCTTACACTTCTCAATGCATTGCTCACGGGTCGCTTGAGGCGCCGCAGGCCGCGCCTCCGTGCATCGGGCGACAAAGCATCTATTGATCGCATTCACGTTCCCCTCGTTCTCCTTCTGACAAGCTTCGCGGCATTCGCCCGTCGGGCGTCGCTCGTCGGGCGTCGCTTTCGGATTCACGTTCTGCGGAGGCGTCGTTGCGGGAGAGGTGCGTGACGAGGGTGCACCAGAAGAATTCGTTTTCAGCATCTGTTCAATACGGTCTAATCGTTTTTCAAGACGATCGAACCGTCCAAGAATTTGTCGAAACAGGGTCGTGACCGTTTCTTCCTTCAAGCGAGACTGCGCATCAACGGACGTATACGCAACCACGCCCGTGAAGAGGATCACAATGCTCGCGACGATCCCAGCGGCCCAAAGATGCGCCACGCGCACGGTAGATTTTTTTATCTTTGCTGTACCCATACGGGGAGTATGCCATACTTGTGCAATTTCATGAAAATGATGTGATGGTAAAAAATACAAATCCCGCCGATCTGCGGCGGGGTGTGCATGGTGGGCGCGAGAGGAGTCGAACCTCTGACCTTCACAATGTCAATGTGACGCTCTAACCAACTGAGCTACGCGCCCG
>CAYIQM010000051.1:0-5730 GCA_964365615.1 uncultured Gammaproteobacteria bacterium
CCTCTAATCATACAGCATGAGGGTAGATAATGGAATGGTTAATTGGTGATGGTATCACGAGCTGTTTTCAAACTTTCTGCGGCAATATCGATCGAAAGAGGCAGATGCTCCGCGGCAGATCCTTCTGCCGGGCGTTGTTCGTGGCTGGAATCCATAGAAATCAAATGTTAACGATACCAGATTTTTCCCTATTTGTCAAGTCTAAACCCACCGTGTCGCTTTGATGTCGTTTCGCTTCTTTCATACACGAAAAAGTGTACTCGATAAAACGCACCTTTGCAAAACGCGCAAGATTCTCTACGATAGCCGCATGACGCACACGATTGACGAGCTCGTCGCGCGGGTGGTGGCGTATGACCCGCATGCGAACGTGGACCGAATCCGCGAGGCGTATGCATTTGCCGCCGAAGCGCATCAGGGCCAAAAACGCGTGAGTGGGGAACCCTATATCGTTCATCCGCTCGGCGCGGCGCTGACTCTCACGGACATGCGGCTTCCCGAAACCATGATCATTGCCGCGCTCCTCCACGACGTGCCGGAAGACACAAAAAAAACGCTTGAGGAGATTCGCGAAAAATTCGGCGAAGACGTCGCGCGGCTCGTCGGCGGCATCACGAAACTCGGCAAGCTCAAATACCGCGGGGTGGAACGTTACATCGAAAATCTGCGCAAAATGTTCCTCGCGATTGCGGAAGACGTCCGCGTCATCATCATCAAGTTCGCGGATCGGCTCCACAATCTTGAAACGTTAGACGCCATCCCGCCAAAAAAACAGTATCGCGTGGCGCTTGAGTCGCTTGAGATATTCGCCCCAATCGCGAACCGCCTCGGCATGGGCGAGATGAAGGGGCGTCTCGAAGACGCGGCGTTCAAATACGTGTTCCCGAAAGAATACGAATGGACGAAAAACGTGGCACAAACGGCCATACGTCAACAGGATACGTACATCGAACGCGTGATCGAAACGGCGCACAAGGATTTACAGGCGGCCGGCCTCGAGGCGCTCGAGATCCACGGACGAAAAAAACATCTCTACTCACTCTATCGAAAACTGTTAAAAAACGAGCGGAACATCGCGCGCGTCTATGACATCATCGCGCTCCGGATCATCGTCTCGACGATTGCCGACTGCTATGCGGCCCTCGGCGTGATCCACGGCCGCTGGACGCCGCTCAAAGGTCGCATCAAAGACTACATCGCGCAGCCAAAGCCGAACGGATACCGCTCCCTGCATACGACGGTTTTTTGCGATGACGGGGAGATCGTCGAGTTCCAAATTCGGACGCGCGAGATGCATGAAGCCGGGGAATTCGGGATCGCAGCGCACTGGGCGTACGACGAGACAAAAATCGCCGAGCGCGGAAAAACAACGCAGGCCCCCATTAACTGGATGGAGCAGCTCGCGGACGTACAAAAAGAAATTTCAGATAAGAAGCAATATCTCAAATCGCTTGAAGAAATTAAGATTGATTTTTTCAAGAACCGCATCTTCGTGTTCACGCCGAAAGGCGATGTCATTGATCTGCCGGAAGACTCAACGCCCGTGGACTTTGCCTACGCGATCCACACGGACATCGGAAACACCTGCACGGCTGCGAAGGTGAACGATACGGTCGCACAACTCGATAGCCATCTCAAAAGCGGCGATATCATCGAGATCATCCGAGACAAAAACCGAAAAGGTCCGAATCCGGATTGGCTCGACTCGGTCAAGACACGCCACGCAAAAGCGAAAGTCCGCCAGTATGCGCGCTCCTCCATCGCCGCATGGATCAAAGGGATATCGGGGAAACTGTTGAAGAAATAGAGGGGCGGATTTCAAACTCAACCACTCCTTACGTCAGTTGTGCGAGCAATTGAGCATCCTCGCGTCGGATAAAGGCAATCATATCGCCTTTCAGATCGGCCAGCTTATCATCCAGATAACTCTTGGTGACCATGTGGGCTTTGATGCCGACTATTTCGGACTTCATGCCGACTATTTCGGATTCAATGTGATCAAATCGGCAGTCTACCTGTTCGGCAAACAAACCAATTGCATCGAGGATGTCTTGTTTGGATGTGTCCTCCATATACGACAGAGCTATCACGGTTACTTCTTGGACGCAACTGTGGATATCATGCTCCGACAATTTTCCTCACGATCGAATTCAAATCCTCCTCATTCAAAAACGTAATTTTGATTTCTCCCTCGCCTCTCGCATCTCGCTTGATCGTGACTTTTGTGCCCAGTGCATCGCGTATTCGCGTCTCGATCGCAACCAGATTGGGATCAACGCCAGATGTCCGACGCCCGCGCGTGGATCCGACCCTTGCCTCAGTTTGACGCACCGTAAAATTCCCCGCGAGCATGGCCTGAAACAGTTCCATACGCACGGCGTCTGTTGGAAGGGAAAGCAGCGTCCGCGCGTTTGACTGCGAGATACGTCCCTGCGCGAGCGCACTCTGTATTTCCTGCGGAAGCGAGAGAAGGCGGATCGTATTCGCGACTTGCGGCCGACTCTTGCCGACACGCGTGCCGATTTGATCTTGCGTGAGGTTGAATTCGTTCTGGAGCCGGAGATACGCACGCGCTTCTTCAAGCGGATTCAGATCCGTGCGTTGGACGTTCTCAATGATTGCCAATTCGAGCTTCTGCTGTTCTGTGGCGGATCGAACGAGCGCGGGAATAGTTGCGAATTCCGCGACTTGTGTAGCGCGGAGACGCCGCTCCCCGGCAATGAGCTCGTAACGTCCGTCCGGCTTTTGCGTCACGACGATCGGCTGCAAGACGCCGTGCTCTTTGATGGATGCAATGAGATCTTCAAGACTCGCATGGTCAAAATGTTCCCGCGGTTGATGTGGATTCGGATCAATGAGATGGAGGGGAATCTGATACAGCTCGTCGCTCGTCGGGCGCCTGCCTGTCGGCCAGGCAGGTCGCTCGCCATGCCTGTCGGCAGGCAGGTCGGGCGTCGCTTCTTCAATTTGACGAGTTTCGACGAGCGACGTGTGACTCACGACGCTCGATTTCGGCGGGATCATCGCTCCCAATCCTCGCCCGAGTCCCGATTGTTTTCCGAGTATCATATCGCAATAAAACTCTCGAGTTCACTATCGAGCACTTCACGCGCGAGACGCTCGTAGGCCTTCGCGCCCTTGGACGAGGCATCAAAATGGACGATCGTCCGGCCGAATGACGGTGCTTCCGCAAGCCGTACGCTGCGCGGAATGACAGAACGGAAAATGTTGTTCGGGAAATACTTGTAGAGTTCCTGCATCACGTCATCCGAAAGCTTCGTGCGGCTGTCATACATCGTGAGGACGGCACCGAGCACGTCAATGTCTGAACGGAGCCGTTCTTTTACGAGCTTGACCGTCTCGAGCAATTGGCTCAATCCTTCGAGCGCATAGTACTCGGCTTGCACGGGGATGAGGATCTCGTCCGCCGCGACGATTCCGTTCAGCGTGATCATCCCAAGCGTGGGCGGACAATCGATGAGGACATAATCGTAATCGTTCCGCACTTCAAGAAGCGCGTCATAGAGCTTAAATTCACGACGATCCATGTTGACGAGCTCCACGTTTAATCCAGCGAGCGACGTCGTCGAAGGCGCGATGCGGAGCGTTTCGTGCGCCGTTGGTTGCGCGATTTCCCTCATGCGCACCTGTCCTAAAATCGCTTCATAGACCCCGCGATCCAGACTGCGATGATCAATGCCGAGACCGGATGTCGCATTCGCTTGCGGGTCGAGATCTACGATCAAAACGAATTTTCCGGCTTCCGCAAGAAACGCGCCGAGATTGATCGCGGTCGTTGTCTTCCCCACACCCCCTTTTTGGTTCACGACAGAAATGATGCGTCCCATGTATCTTGCAGTGTAGGTCGCTCGCATTGACGGGTCAAGGGAAAAACGCTATCGTTCGGTCACAATTTGTGCACAATGTGCATTATACGTACATGTTGCTCCTTGCAAATAAACAGCTGTATGCTGGTAAAACCAACGATCTCAAACGTCGCTTGAGCGAGCACACCGAAGGGAAGGTAGCGTCAACGAAATAGAGACGTCCCTTGCAGCTTGTGTTTTACGAAGCGTTGTATGCGAAGAAAGATGCGTTGCGGCGTGAGCAATATTTCAAAACAAGCAAAGACAAAAATACATTAAAACTCATGTTAAGATTCATTGGTTGGCCTTCAAAGACTTTCTGGATAGATCCTCGGACACGATGAAACCATATGGAGCCGCGGTGGTGGAATTGGTAGACACACAGGACTCAAAATCCTGCGAGCGAAAGCTCATGAGAGTTCGACTCTCTCCCGCGGCACCATATGTTGTCATCGTGGGCAAAATCCTGCGGGAGCAATCCCATGAGAGTTCGATTCTCTCCTCGCCCACCAAGAGGGAACTCAACGGTTTTTTCATCCCCAAAAAAATTTTCTTTTCCCCGAATGCAAAACCACCAATTCATTTTTGAGCCAAAAATGCAATACGCTTTGACCGCCGAGCGAAGCAAGTCGGCTGTCCCAAACTTGCAATTTCCTATGCGGTGCTCTAGTCTTGAATTGGTGCGAACCAATTTCGCCCCGCCTTGGCGTGGCGAGGCAGTCCCCCCGCGAAAATCCAGAAAGGCGGCGGAGCCGCACGAATCAAAACCGCAAAAGAACCCGTTAAAAACATCGGCTCGCTCGCCCGCCTCCGGAGGGAACCATATTTTGTAGAAGCAGAAAAGAAAAATTTCATAAGATTCTCTCCAAGAAGCGGCACTTGCCGCTTCTTGACTTTTATGGCGTAATATGCTATTCCTGTGACAGAGTGATAATCGGGCCATGGTGGCTCGAACGCACATTTTCAAACCAAATACAGGAGGTGGCCGGATGGAAATCCTGCTCACGATTGGAAAGGCTGTTCTCGTTCTGCTCGCAGTTGCCAGTGTCGCACTGCCACTTGTCTCCGAACGGCGCAACTACGAGTTCGTCTGGTCGGTGTGGCGGCGCTTCCGAGTCAAGATGTTCTTCGAGGCGTTTGGTGTCATCCTGCTGACGATCGCAGTTTCGGTCGCGCTGTTGGAGATTCCAGGCCTCAAGTACGGGTGGATTAGCCTCTTTTTCGGCGGAAGCGGGAACATGCTCATCAAGCCGATCACAGAGGGCTCTCACTCCACTCACATTTCGATTCGGCTGCTGGTTCCTGCGTTCTGCCTCGCCCTCGCGTTCATACTCCCTTTCTTGACGAGATCCGAGGAAAGGAGTTTCCGCAAGGGATACAACGAGTGGATTCCCATTATCAAGCAGTCGATCAAGTTCGGACTCGTTCATTGCTTCGTCGGTATTCCCCTTGCGGCCGGAATCGCGCTCATCATTCCCGGGTTCTTCTTAGGGTACAAGTACAAGCGCGCGCTCGACCGTAATGTGGAGACGATGGGTCTCTGGCGAGCCGAGGACGAGGCGGTGATGGTTAGCACCACGTATCACACGATGTACAACATGATCGTGGTCGGATTCCTCCTCCTCATAGCACTCGCGGCAATCTGAACATGGTCGTCGCACAACCACGGGCGTGGCACAAAAAGTATCCCGCCCGTTTTCTTTTTCTCTAATTTTCTGATAAAATAAATTCATAATTGAATTGCCGCCAAAGAAAAATTTGTCATGCCAGAGGCAGATCCGCCTTCGGCGGAAAATTGTCAGCGGTGCGGCTCACTTCGACTTCGCTCAGTACAGGCCGCCGCCTTTCCGAATTTTCGCGGGGG
>CAYIQM010000052.1:0-5698 GCA_964365615.1 uncultured Gammaproteobacteria bacterium
TCACGAGCGCGACGAAGGACATCGTGATCGAAGTCGCGAATTTTAATCCGGTCACCGTCCGTCGCGGTGCGCGGAAGCTCAACATGCAATCAGACGCGCAACTGCGATTTGAAAAAGGACTTTCAACCGAAGCGTGTCCTATCGCCATTGCGCGCACTCTCGAACTCATCCTCGAACTTGCGGGAGGTCGTCTCACCGGTTCCGTGACGGACGTCTATCACACAACATACAAACCTCTCAAGTTTTCAATCACGATAGATGAAGTCAACGTGCTCATGGGCGTCACACTCCCTCAGAAAGAGATGGTGGAGACGTTGCGACGACTCGGTTTCTCTATCGTGGCGGCAGGCAAGAGGATCACCGCAACCGTCCCGTGGTGGCGCGATCATGATATTGAAGCGTCACGCGATTTGGTCGAAGAAATCGCTCGCGTGTACGGGTACGTCAATATTCCCGGCGTTGTTCCTCTCGGTCTTGCGCCTCGTCCCGTACATCCTGAACTCGTCTGGGAGCGCCGAGCGCGTGACATCTCAAAAGACGCTGGGTTGAGCGAAGTTTATACATACTCGTTCGTTTCAAAAGATCTTCTCGCAAAGGCCAACTATGACGCTTCACAAATGCTGCACATTCAAAATCCGCTCTCTACTGATTTCGAGGTGATGCGGACGACGTTGCTCCCATCGCTTCTTGCCGTCGCGGCGGAAAATCAAGAGCGTTGTGTGGAGCAGCGACTCTTTGAAGTGGCGAAGGTGTATTTTCCAAAGAAAGTCGAAAGTCGAAAGTCGAAAGTCGAAGAAACAAGCTTACCAGATGAGCAACTTGAACTTGGGGCGCTGTTTGTCGGGATGAAAGATTCGTGGCGCGATGCCAAGGGATACGTCGAACACCTTCTCGCCGAGATGGGGATCAAAGAGCTCTCGTGGCGACGTTTGTCTACAGATACGTTTTGGCATCCGGGAAGAACCGTGCAGGCTTTCTGTCGCGGCGACCTTGTCGCGACAGTCGGCGAGCTCTCGCTCAAGATCGCGCAGAACTTCAAACTTGAGAAACGTGTCGCGCTTGTGGATATTCCGTTTCATCACGTCGTCCGTTTCGTATCCGCGGCAAAATCTTACACGCCCATCCCTCTTTTTCCAGTTGCAAAACGCGATCTTGCGATCATCGTAGATCATCGGGTGGAATATGATGACATTTCGCACGTCATTGTTGATGTAGGGGCACGGCGCGCTGTGCCCCTACATATCGATGTGCAATGGTTTGACACCTATCGCGGGAAGAATCTCCCAGATGGAAAAAAGTCCATCGCGATGCATCTTGAATTCTCCGCGCCGGATCGGACACTGGAGGCGAAGGACGTCGAAGCGATGATGGAGAAGATCGCGCTGGCACTGAAAGAAAAATTTCAGGCGGAGGTGAGAGGATAAAAGAGGAGACGCTTCGCAAGAGGACGTTGGAGGAGTTCTGGTCGGAATGCTATACTCTCCACATGACGCTCACCTCAACGCTCGACCTCCTCTATCTCACTCTTGCGATCGCGGTGCTTTGGATCGCGGTATTTCTTTGTTGGGGATTGTATGAGCTTGCTCGTCTTCTCCATCAAGCGAACGAGATGGTGAGCGACACGCGGGAAAAGATTAGCCGCATCGAAAAAGCGATCTTGATCATCAAAGACAAACTGGAATCATCCGTGAACGCTCTCGGCGTGTTTGTCGCAGGATGGAAAACGTTTTTGCATCTCTTTCAGTCCCGCGAAGAACGAAAGGCAGGATTGCAAAAACGCAAAGCGCTTAAAAAAGAATAGAAAAACGGGTTGTCGTTGGCATGTGGCTACTGACCCGTTAAGATTCGAGTTATCCACACATATCGCCGCAGGCCTTGCGCCGTCAGCGGTGTCATCTATGCCCGAATCCATCCGCCGACCACCTATCCACTACGCGTTCATTGATAGTCAGAACGTGAATTTGGGTATTAAGGAACTTGGATGGACTCTTGATTTTGAAAGATTTCGACGGTATTTGAGCGAAAAATATCACGTTGAGAAGGCTTTTTTGTTTATTGGGTATATCGAAGGAAATAATCACTTGCATGCTGCTCTGCAAGAGGCGGGATTCATCTGCATTTTTAAGCCTACGCTGAAGTATCAAGATGGAAGGACAAAGGGGAACTGTGATGCGGAATTGGTTCTTCAGACGATGATCGAATATGCGAGGTACGAAGGTTCAATCATCGCAACGGGCGACGGTGATTTTTATTGCCTCGTCAATTACTTGTTTGAAAAAAACAAACTCATAGCCGTGCTCGCTCCGAATCGCAAGAAATGTTCGGCATTGCTCAAATTTAAAATATTTCGTCCGTATCTTCGATATATGAGTGATCTCGAGGAGAAGTTGGCAAAAAAGAAAAGACCTCACAAGGACGTACCCTTGTAAGGCGACTCTTCCGTTAGTGATAACTAAAGAATAGCATCTTTCCCTTTCTGTGTCAAGTCCCAATAGCACAAGAAGTCCCTTCATCCACCTCCACGTCCACTCGATGTATTCCTTGCTGGATGCGTTGGGGGATGTTTCCGCTCTCGTGGATCGCGCGAAAGAGCTTGGATACGATGCGCTCGCGCTCACGGATCACGCCGGCCTCTACGGCGCGGTTGAATTTTACGAGGCCGCGAAAAAAGCCGGAATCAAGCCGATCCTCGGGGTCGAGGCGTATCTTGCGCCGAATAAACTCACGGACAAGCGCCCGCGCATTGACGATCATCTGTCGCATCTCACGCTCCTCGCTGAGACGAACGAGGGCTATCACAATCTTTTGAAACTCGTCTCAACTTCTTTCCTCGAAGGGTTTTATTACAAACCGCGCATGGACAAAGAGTTGCTCAGCCGCTATGCAACGGGCCTCATTGCGCTCTCCGGTTGCCTCAAAGGCGAAATTCCCAAAGCGTGCCACGCGCACGACCTCGCAAAGGCGGGAGAACTCGTCCGTGAGTATCAGGGTATCTTTGGCCGCGATCATTTTTTTCTTGAGCTCGTTCATCACCCCGAATCGCCGACGCAAAACGACGTGAACGCGAATCTCGTCACACTCGCAACGCAAACAGGCGCGCCGCTCGTTGCGACAAAAGACGTCCACTATCTCCATCCCGAAGACGCGGACGCGCAAGATGCGCTCCAGTGCATTCACGATGGGAAGATCCTTTCGGACAACAATCGCGCCTCGATCGCGACGATTGATCATTCGCTCGCGCCTTCCATCGAAATGACATCCGCGTTCGCTCATCTTTCGGAAGCGATCCTGAACACGCGAAAGATCGCGGACCGCTGCAATATCACGCTTGAACTCGGCACAAACCATCTTCCACCCTTCGACGTTCCGGAAGAAAAAACAGCCCAAGCCTATCTCCGTGAATTGTGCCTCGCGGGCCTCGCGGAGAGGTATCCGGAAGGGCCGTCCCTCGAAGCGACGGAGCGTCTCGATTTTGAACTCGGAACGATTGAGCGCATGGGATTTGAAGCGTACTTCCTTATCGTCCATGACTATGTGAATTGGGCGAAGGAGCACGGCGTGATCGTGGGGCCGGGTCGCGGGTCCGCCGCGGGCTCAATCGTCGCGTACGCGCTCAAGATCACGAATCTCGACCCGCTCACATACGGTCTGCTCTTTGAACGTTTCTTGAATCCAGACCGTATCTCCCTGCCGGATATTGACATGGATTTCGATGACGTGAAGCGCGGAGACGTGATCCGGTATGTCATGCAGAAATACGGGTCGGATCATGTTGCGGGCATCATCACGTTCGGCACGATGGCGGCCCGCGCAGCGATCCGAGATGTTGGGCGCGTGCTTGGCTGGTCGTTTCAAGACGTTGACCATGTCGCGAAAGCCGTTCCGCCGCCGGTGCAAGGCAAGCACATTCCGCTCGCGAAATCCATTCAGGAACATCCGGAGCTCAAAGCCGTCTACGACGGAGATCCGCGCGCTCAACAACTTATTGATCTCGCGATCAAACTCGAAGGGACGGCGCGTCATGCATCGCAGCACGCATGCGGCATCGTGATCACGCCAAAGCCGCTCGTCGAATACGCGCCGCTCCAAAAGGCACAAGGTGGCGATGTGGAGCAGGTCATCCAATACTCGCTTCACTCGGCCGAGGTCACGGGTCTCTTAAAAATGGATTTTCTCGGTCTCTCGAACCTGACGATCATGCGCGAATGCCTCGAGATCGTGAAGGCGGTCCACGGCACAGACGTCAACATTGATCAGATCCCGCTCGACGATCCAGACGCGTATGCACTGCTCGGCAACGCGGAAACGACGGGGGTCTTTCAACTGGAATCGGACGGAATGAAACGATATATCAAGGAGCTTCGTCCGACGACGATCGAAGACATCATCGCTATGGTTGCATTGTACCGTCCGGGGCCGATGCAATTCATCGAGTCGTTCATCGCGCGCAAACATGGTCGCGAGAAGATTCGTTATGCGCATCCGCTGCTTGAATCAGCGCTCGCAACCACGTATGGCATTCCGGTCTATCAGGAACAAGTCATGCAGGTCTCGAAGGACGTGGCCGGATTTACGGGCGGTGAAGCAGATACGCTTCGCAAAGCCATGGGGAAGAAGATCGCCAAACTGATGGCGCAAATGCGCCTGAAATTCGTCGAGGGCGCGGTCCGGAACGGCGTGGAACGACAGATCGCGGAAGAAATTTTTCATCAACTCGAGGAATTCGCCGCATACGGATTTAATAAGTCGCACGCCGCCTGTTATGCGATGATCGCGTACCAAACGGCGTACCTCAAAGCGCATTTTCCCGAGTGTTTTATGGCGGCACTGCTCAATTCTGACTCCGGGAATCTCGACCGCATCACGATTGAAGTCGAAGAGTGTCGCCGCATGGGGATGATGGTCTTGCCTCCGGACGTGAACGAATCGTTCGCTCGTTTTTCCGTCATCAAATCAACGGTCGGAGGCCATCGTTCGTCGAAGGATCGTGTGACGCCGACCATCCGTTTTGGTCTGCAAGCGATCAAAGGTCTCGGCGAAGACGTGGTTGCGGTTCTGATCGCGGAGCGTAAGCAGAACGGCGCGTTCAACGATCTGACGAATTTCATCACCCGCATCCCGGGCAAGGCCGTCAATCGCAAATCGCTCGAATGTCTCGTTCGGTCCGGAGCGCTCGACCGGTTCGGTGACCGTAATCTTCTTCTCTGTAACCTCGAAATGATGCTTGAGTTTCACAAGCGTGATGAACAGGAAAAGGCATCCGGGCAATTCAGTTTATTTTCCTCCACACAAGACAGCAAACACCGAACGCCCTTGTCATTAAAATCTGCCGCATCGGCATCGAAACGTGACAAGCTTGCGTGGGAAAAGGAGCTGCTCGGCCTCTACGTGAGTGAACATCCTTTTCGCGAACTCGCGGAGCGTCTTGGCAATGCCATCATTCCGATCATCAATCTCGGCCAGCACAAGAAAGAAAAGAAGGTACGGACCGGTGGCATCATCGCAACGGCAAAAAAGATCCTTACAAAACAAAACGAGATGATGCTTTTCGCGCGGCTCGATGACGCTTCCACCTCCATCGAGGCGGTCGTTTTTCCACGCGTCCTTGCAGAAACCGGTGCATGTTGGGAGGAGGGCATTGCGCTTATTGTCACGGGTCGCGTGCAAGAAAAAGACGGGGAACTGAAGCTTCTCGTCG
>CAYIQM010000053.1:0-5684 GCA_964365615.1 uncultured Gammaproteobacteria bacterium
TTTTTTTTTTGGGTTTGTATTCTTGGGGTGCGGCCCCCCCCCGGCCGCCCCGCCTCGGGCGGGGTGAGGTGGCCGAGTGGTTTAAGGCAGCGGTTTACTAAACCGCCGATCCCGCAAGGGCTCCGTGAGTTCGAATCTCGCCCTCTCCGCCATTCGACGCGCTTCGCTTGCTCATGGCTACGCCATTGGTACGAGCAAGAGAAGGGCGGCGAATGCCCTGAGCGAAGCGTAGCGGAGTCGAAGGGCTTCCATATATGACACGATGGTTCGTTTATATTCTTCGATGCTGTGACGACAGTCTGTATGTCGGTATTTCAAATAACGTCGAAGAACGATTGAAACGACATAACGCCGGCAGAGGTGCAGCGTATACACGAAGCCATCTTCCCGTTCTTTTGATGTGGAGCGAGCCAGCTCAATCTGAATCCGCTGCGCGTACACGTGAAGCACAGATCAAAGGATGGACGAGGATCAAGAAATTGAACCTGGTTCAGTACGGGCATCCGCATGGCGAGACGCTTTCATGAAAAAAATCTTATGCAGAAAATATTGGAAAAAATTAAAAAACACTGGGTGATTATTTTGGTGATCGGTCTGTTCGCATGCGCTGGTTTTGCTGCAAACGTTAAAACTATTTTTTTACAAGACAGAATAAAAAAAATTGCGTCAAGTGAGACTTACAATATCAATAGACTCCCGATGCCCAAGCTGAAGCGCGACGGCGGTTCCCCCTACTAAACCGAATTTCTTCGAAAATAATTTGACGGTTGGGAGAAGCTTTACTTGGGTTTTCGTAAGGATCTCTTTATGCATATTGCTGAAAATATAACTGAAAATAATTCACAACCTCCGGGCGATAGTTTACCCTCACGCGGTTGGTGTTCTCGTAAAAAATTTTTGCGACTTCTTGCATACCCAGAAGGGAAATGAGCTCTCGTACATCATTCATATCGCCGTAATTCAAAACAGCTTCAACCACGGCTCCGTTGGATAAGCCGTCATAATTTTTCGTTGACCAAAACAGATGCTTTCTTTTCTTTACAAAATCGCCGATACGCATACGAACGAGCATAGAATAGCAAACTTTTTAGAAAGTAGCCACTTCTTGCCACGAGCATCAGAAGCTATCGCTTCGACGCTTTGTAAAAATTCCGCCCGCCGACCTGCCAGCCGAAGTTTCAACGCAGGCGAGGCCCAACCAGTTCCGTTCGGATATTTTCAAACAGAAGTCGCCACAAAAAAATACCCCGCATGCGGGGTATTTTCTAATGGATAGTGCCTAAATTTTAAGCAGCAGGAGCGCGTTTGACGTTGACGGCGTTCGGACCCTTCGGAGAATCTTCGGTGTCAAAGGTGACGGCATCACCCTCGTGAAGCTCGTTAAATTGCACACCGACCAATGAATTCCCGTGAAAGAATAAATCTTTTTCCTGCCCATCCACGCCGATAAAACCGAAATTTCTGTCTGTGAGTCTTTTGATTACGCCGTTCATATGTGTGTAATGGAACCTCTACAAAACGATGAGATGCGATGTGTTGGACTGAGTCCCGCCATCGGCGGGACGAAGGAAGCACGAGCAGATCGCGTTTTTCAGAGGTTCCTAATGATGAATAATGTGATACTGTATTAGTTTGTCTATTTTTTCAGCGACGCATCAATAAGCGGCTTAAATTGCGCATATGGCAGCGCGCCGGACACAAGTTTGCCGTTCACGAACGTCGCGGGAGTCCCTTGGACGCCGGCCGCGCTCCCATCTTGCGCATCTTGGCTCACGCGAGCCGCCATCTTGCCTGAATCGAGACAACTTTTGAATTTCGTTTCGTTCAATCCGAGATTCTTTGCGACGGATGGAAGCGTATCGAGGGAGAGCGTGTCACGCGCGTTTGCGTTTGCCATGAGTTCGAAGATCTTGTCGTGATACGCCCAAAACGCGTTGTTCCCACCCTGTTCTGCCGCACATTCGGATCCTTCCGCGAGCTTTTGCGCCATCGGATGGATGCTCGTCAATGGAAAATGGCGATACACGAGTCGTACGTCGTTCGGATACTCTTTCAAAATTTGCTTGACCGTCGGCACGTGCCGCGTGCAATACGGACATTGGAAGTCCGAATACTCAATGAGCGTCACTTTGGCGTTTCGTGCGCCGAGAATGTGATCTGACTTCTCATTCACGGCCTTGACCGGACCACCGCTTGGTTCAGGTGCTTGTGTCGGAGATGGGGATGGCGTCGGAGATGGGGCCGCTTCTCCCGATCCACCGGATCCTCCAGCAAGCGCGAGCAACCCTTTCCCGGACGAGATGGATGAAATGAGCAAACCGAGTACGACGAGCGAGCATGCCGCGATTCCAGCAAAGAGACCCAGGAAAAACATGGTTTTTGGAGATCCCTGAAATGGACCGAACGCGTCGGATGAATGTTCGTTGAACAAAGACATAGAAGGTAGCAGCTGTGGTAGTAAGTAGCTGGTGGCTAGAGAATGGTTAATCGTTAGTCGTCATCAAGCATACATACGGAGTGACCGCATGTCTATGGTTGCGTCAAGCCCAGTAGTACAACGAAGGTTCATTGCGTTGTACTACTGGGCAAGCCCAAGCGCAGCTTTCAGTTCGCGCTCCCAGTCTTCTGTGCGGAGGACGCCGACGATCCGTTTGGCATTCACAAAAAACGTCGGAGTCGCTTCAACGCTATTTTTCGTTCCTTCGGCCATGTTATCAAGAATTTTCTGCCGATAGGACTCACGTTCGAGGCAGGTGGCAAAAGTTGCATCCCCCAAACCGAGATCTTTTGCATATCCACGGAACGTCGTGGCAGGGTCCCTCTGATTGGACCATTCAAGTTGATGCTGGTAGAGGAGGTCGTGATACTCCCAGAACTTCCCACGAGCTTCTGCGCATCGCGCCGCATTTGCCGCGGCCATCGCATTCGAGTGGATTTGAGTGAGCGGAAAATCCTTCCACACGAATTTCACCCGATCGGCATACATCTTCCGCGCCTCTGTCACCCCCTCTTCTGCAACCTTGCAGGCCGGACACTGAAAATCCCCGTAGATATGGACAACCGTCTTTGCGTTGCTCGGCCCGAGCGTTGGATCGTTCGCATCTTGAAACGACGCATTTTGAACGACGTTTCCACGGTTTTCCGAACTCGGTCCGATGAGCACGGCCCAAACAAGCCCGACCAAAATGAGAACGCCGAGGCCGATGATCCCAATGAGAAAATATTTTTGCGGCTGTGCTGATTGCTGATTCATATCATGGCGAATAAATATGCGTTCGTTACTGCGTAAAAGAATCATAGCACGAAAACAAGAACTCCTCCCTGCCCTCCTCTGATACAGAGGAGGATTCATCAAAACCCCCTCTTGGAAAGAGGGGGTAGGGGGCGTTCTGGAAGCTCAATAACGCTACGTATTCGATCGAAAACGTCTTTCTGGTTCGTCAGTACTTCGCCATTCCAAAATCGCAAAACTTGAATTCCATTTTCTTCTAGAAATCGTGTCCGTTGTTCATCAAGGCGCATCTGCTCGTCCTCGCGATGATACGACCCGTCTAGCTCGATCGCCAACCGTTTTTCTAGACAAAAAAAATCCACAATGAACCGATCTATTCCGAATTGCCGATAAAATTTCAATCCAAAAAATCTGCGGTTACGCACGAATATCCAAAAAAACGCTTCGGCATCCGTTGCCTCTCTCCGTAGCTGCCTGCGTAATCCTCTGGAATCCAACTGATTAAAAAATCTGCGCATGCTCTCTTCTACTGCTGACATGTTCAAAATGAACTGTCAAGAACTCCTCCCTGCCCTCCTCTGATACAGAGGAGGATTCATCAAAGCCCCCTCTTGGAAAGAGGGGGTAGGGGGCGTTCTGTGATCAACCACACTCCAATTCCAATCAATGGAACGGTCAACCATTGGGTTGGCGTCAGTCCGGCATATCGGACGTCCGCGATGCGATAGAAATCAAGCCAGAGGCGCGAGAGGCTGTCGAGGATCAAGAAGGCACCGAGAAAAAATCCGGGCGGTCGTTTTGTACGATTGAAGACGAGAAAGAGGAGACCGATCGCGAAGCCGACGATGGAGAGATAGAGGCCAAGATCGTGTCGCGTCGTCCCATCTGGATATTTCACCGCGAGCACGAAGGACGACAACGTGCCCGGATGATCATGGATCAAGAAGCACCCGATGCGTCCGATACCACAGCCCCACGGGAGGCCCCAGACGAGCGTGTCCGCGTAGGCGAGATAATTGATCTTTTTTTGCTGAACGTAGAGCCAAAATACGCCGGCACTCGCAAGAAAACCGCCGATGATCGCAAATCCTGGCTTCCGTGGGTCAATGGCCTCCCACGGATGCACGAGATAATACGCTGGGTCGTAAAAAACGACGTGAAAAAGACGCGAGCCGATCATCGCGGCGATAAAAATCCAAAATGCCATGTCCCAGATGCACTTCGGATTTAAACCGTGGCTCTGTGCGCGACGCGATGCGATCCACGTTGCGGCAAGAAATCCAGCCGCAACAAACGTGCCCCATGTTTGAAGCTGGAGCGGGCCGAGAGTAATCGTGTGAGATTCGATCCATGGGATCATACGTCAAAACACATCGGCGCCTGACGCGACCAACGCTTGAAAATGCTCTGGTTTTTCATGAGCGATGTACGAAAGAACTTTCCCGCGCTGCGTTGGCGGTTCGCGAAAGCCGTGAATTGGCGCGAACTCGAGGATTCGTTTTTCCGCTTCTGCTACGTCTTCCGGGTGCTCAACCATCAACTCAATTTCAGCAGTCTGAAACACAAAGGATGTGCCCGCGAAGGATGCGCGATCAACGTCAACCACGAATGCACCGACTCGATATTCCGTCCGCTGCGTCTCACAATCGCACACCTCAACAAAACCGGCTGTGCGGAGATCCTCGGACAATGTCCCTTGTACGGAAATACGAAGAGTTTTTCGAATATCATCTTCATTTTCAATTTCTTGATATTGAGAAACGGCTCCCGTACTTTGCGCTCGAGTGCGGATTTTCAACTCGAAGACGCCATTCCGTGAACGCAGCCAATGGTCTCGCGTCGTCCATGCAAAGTCCGGCGTGTCGTAATAGACGTCACGCAATTGTTTTTCTGTAACAGACGTCGCGACCGCTGCCAACCGCCGTTCAGCTTCCTCGCTCAAGATAAAATCCTTTTCGACTTCGATCATAAAACATTCAGCGTCTTCAATGCCTTCTCAAACTCATCAAGTGCCTGCTCGGCTTGTCGCGCGGAGATTTGGAACGTGGCCTCGTGCGCAAGCTGATTGCGCAACTTATGCGCCCACCAGACGTTTCGTAACTTTGGATATTTGTAGCAAGCGACCTTGAGACGTTCGCCGAGTGATTGCCCGGGCATCATCATGGACTTGAGCCCCGAGTCGAGCAGCGTATCCGCTTCCATGAGCGCAAGCTTCGCGCCCATGAGCCCTTGTTGGCTTGTCTCACGGACTTGCTGCCAGCGCATCGCAACTTGCTCGCGCGTGAGACCCATGAGCTCGGGTCGCGTGAGTCGTTTTTTGAGCCAGAGAAAAAACCAGATCAAGATAATCAATGCCGCGACGACACCTGCGACGTACAAGACGTATGGCCAATAAAACTGGGTGGATTCAATGACTGTTTCGTCCATATGCTATCGTCTATGCCGCCTGTGG
>CAYIQM010000054.1:0-5647 GCA_964365615.1 uncultured Gammaproteobacteria bacterium
CGTATTGCACCAAATACGAGATGTTGGACTCGCTAACATCGCGCTTTAGAAAATCACTCGCCCACAGGCTCGCTTCTTTAATTGTGAGTAAGTTTTTCGTTTGTTGCATAGTACTCATTATTTTGACAGGTTATAAACCCCAACTTTCAACGCTTTGACTCAACAAGCGTTGTCCCGCAACCGCCAAAAGGATCAACGATCAAATCACCCACATTCGTGTATCTTTCTGCCAAACGAGAAACTATTTGAGGAATAAACTTTGCCGGGTAGCGATGATAGCCGTGCGTAATATACGCCGTGTCCTTCCTTGTTTTATCGGAAAAAGACCACGACGGATCAATTTTAATTCTCGCGAATCGCGAAGTTGTATTTTGCATCATACGGATGTTAGCATGTAATGTGTCGCACGGGAAAATCGCTCACGCAGTAGAATTTTGAGATGCTTGCAGCACCCTCACTATCTCTTCTACTTTCGATGCCAGCTCATCTTGCGTGCCGCTATTGTCAATGTGATACGTTGCACGCGCCTCGACATCCGCAATGGTGACTTCGGTCGGCGCGGATGTTTGCATGCGGACAAATTCGTCGAACGTCATCTCCGTTTCTTTCGCTTTTTCATCGCGCACCGTTATCCGTTTGTATCGGAGTTCAAGCGGAGCCGTGACGTTGAGGATCTTGAACGTGCCAAGCGCTTCGAATCCCTTGAGATCCTCGATGCGCCGGAGACCGTCGAGCACGATGAGGTCGCCGCCATCGCGTTCGATCTGCGCCATGATGGCATGCCGTAAAACGTCCTCGCCAAATTCGTGCCGTAGAATCTCCGAGAGGCGGATCAGGTTGTCATGTGTCTCTTCGAGCGCCATGCGCCGTAGGATATCCGCAAGCACGGCACTAAAGCGAAACACCTTCGCCCCATAGCGTTCGGCGAGAATGTTGGCGACGGTTCCCTTTCCGGAACCTTTGCGCCCGACGAGACCGAGGATGAGTTTGGGCATACGTTCATGAAAACATTAAAACATTAAAACATGAAAACAGGAGAACATGAAATTATTCGATGGAGCGATCAAGTGCTTCAATCTCCGACCACAGAATAGCACCGATTTCATCTGCGCGACTGTAGTGCACTTCATAGGACTCTTGAGGGATAAAACCTTCATCATGGGTGAAGCGAAGCAGGTATTTCGTTTCTTGAAGCGAACCGTAGGCGATTTCTAGGAACTGCAATTGTGTTTTTGGTTTTCTTCGAGCGTATCCTTCGATGTAGTTGAGAACAACCGATAGTGATGCGCGTCGCAGTTGAGATGTAATGCCATAGAGCTCTTCCCGTGGGAAGTTTTTGGTTACGCGATAAACATCATGAACAAATGTATTCATTTTGTCTATTATCTGTTCCTTATATGGATTCATACGGCCCTGTTATTTCCTGTTTTTTATGTTCCTATGTTTTTTGTTCTTGTGTTTTCATGTTTTCATGAACTCCGAAACCATTTCGCTAATCTTGGAGTGCGTTGGGTCGTGTAGTTCGATTTGAGATCACGCCCGTAGAGCACATCCGGCTTCATCAGGAGGCGTTCGTATGTCATTAGGCAAATAGGTTGTCCGTCGCGGAGGACGAAATCATGGCCATGCATCGAAACTTCGAGCACTGCTCGTTCTCCGCGTTCTGCATCGTTTTCCGTCCACCCCCAACCCGGATCGAAAAAGCCTGCGTAGTGCGAACGGAATTCGCCTTTCGTCGGATCGTACGCTGCCATTTCGGCGGCAAGGGTCGGCGGCACGATGATGCGTTCCTTCGTCGCAAGGATGTAAAAAAGTTCGTGGCGCAACGTGAGTTCGCCGGATTTTGGCCGCGGAATCGGCTCAAAAAAGTCGTGCGGGTCGTGGTCGAAGCGCGCCGTGTCCAAAACATTCCACGCCGAGGAATGCGCGCGCCATCCCACGATATCATTCGTCGTGAGGTCAATCGTCATGGTCACGCCATTTTCGGAGACGACGTCATCCGTCGCCTCAATCGGTCTGCCTGCAGCATCGCGAAGCAGGTGAAATTTATCAAATGCCATGCGGTGCTCGAGCGAACCGAGATGCGCATCACCGTGAAAGAAGCGTATTTGATTCAATCGGTCACCCGGATGGATAAGAACGGGGAACGATTTTGGCATGATTTCAATCCAGAGTGAACCGGTGTATCCGCGGGGGATGCTGTCGAATCGCGCGACACGATCTGCAAGAAGCCGCGTGCGCATGTTGATACGCCCGCTCGACGATTTGCTGCTCCCAGTCGCGTAGATTCCCGTTGGGAGCGCAAGGGATTCTTCGAGGCGCACGAGATAGGTTCCGTCCATTTCGAGCGGACGATCCAAGCCATGTCGGTATAGCGCGCCGTGGGCAATGATTTCCGCGATCCGTTCGCCGGGTTTTGGGAGATACGATCCTCGCATCCGATAGGCATCGTCCGTGATTCGAAGGTCGAGTGAGGATGGCTGGAGCGTTTCCGCGACGCCGTTCTTCACATATCCCGCCTCCATCATTTCGGCAATGAGTTGGCGGGGGATCGCTCCGGATCGGTCATTCATAGTTGAGCAACCTTATCGGGTGAGAAGTGAGGAGGCAAGGGAACAAAAAACCGCACCCGAGAAACGAGCGCACGCGAAGTGCGGCTTTCGTTTTGGATGCGGTATACGTTTAGCGATCCGCAGGAACAATGGCGTTGAAGATGCGAGCGAAGAGCCTTGTCAGGCCGCCATTCCTCGGAACGGGTATGAGCGGGGCGGTTGTGTAGCGGGTCATGAACGACATCGTAAGCAACAGTGCTGCATAACTCACATTCGCGAGCCAGCGCTGTGCGCGATGTGGATGGGTGATTGATGACGCGAACATGGAGTAGTCGAGGAGACGGAAGCGTTCCGGATCTTTGAGGTAGCTCTCGACGAGCACGCGATCGTCCGACCATGTTTTGCTGCCCGGCGCACCCTGCTTCCCCAAGTATGGCCGGATGATCGCTCCGTGCCGCGCACGCGAGAGCGAGTATCGGTAGGCCGCGAACATGGCTTGCAGATCGTCTTCGGGGAATCCTGTCACCATCAGGATTTCGGGCGTCATGCCGGCCTCACGCGTCGCGTTGACGGCTTCATCAAGTTCTTCGAGCGTGTTGTGCTTCTTGTTTTCGCGCGCCCATACTCGGATGTCAGCGCCATCGGCTCCGAATCCAATCGTACGCAGTCCGAGACGGCGCAAACGATTCAAGATATTCGGATCTCGATGAAGCGCGTGGCAGGTGAAATGAGTGGTCGCAAGGCCACGAGCGACGAGCTCGATGTCGTGAGCCGACGCTACCCCGCATACAAGAGCGAGCGACTCTTCGAGCGCCGGTGCGGACTGCAGAATGTCGAGGTTCGAGAGGTAAATCTCGAGTGTTGGATGGCCGATGCGTGCGAGGAACTCGCAGATATACTCGACTTCATCGCGTAGCGCATCCATATTGCGGTATCGCTCGCGCATGTCCTTGGCCGCGGCGCAAAAGTGGCAGTTGTAGATGCAGCCGTAGCTCAAGAACAAACAGAATTCACGCGTCAGGTAGCGGCGGAGCTCTGTATCCGTGAGCTGTTGTAGCATCGGCCTCGTGGAGGTCTCGAACATGTCCGGCAAACGCAGTAGGCGGAGGCCAAGTGCGCGCACGATATCGGCATCCGTATACGCCTGCACCACGTCGCCCTGACCATCGAACAAACGGATGAAATCTCGATGAGAGATGCGGAGCACCCCTTCGCCTCCGATGAGGATGCGTTGTTCGCAACCCATCTTTCGAAGTTCGGTCACCAATAAGATGACGACCGGTATATAAGGCGTTCCGAGGATCGTGATGCCGATCACGTCTGCTTTGCGGATACGTTGACGTGTGGTTGGCGAATCGAGCGAGGCTTGATTCAGATCAAAGACCTCGACTTCGTAACCCGCCACCAAGAGCCGACTGCCGAGATTCATGAGGCTCCCGGGCAGGTAGGTCTGGTTTCCCCCGTGGGGGTATTTCGGTTGGAGAAGAACGATGGTCATGATCCTTTGATCCTTGTTGATTGTGGAAGTGACCGTTTGGTCACGAAATCACAAAAAGCCTCACCTGTCAACTCTTTTGTCGCTTGCAGGCAGGCTTTTTGATACCATGGCGTTCGTATATGTCGGAACGTCGGAACGCCGCGGACTGGGAGTCAGACGAGGGCGAACTCTTGTCAGATGAAGAATTCATCCGCATCCGCGATGGCGTGGAAGCGTCATTTGAGTTACCCACATGGAAACGATTCCCGCAAATCGTTCTTTGTCCCGTCGGCTTTATTGGCGCCGGAAAAACAACCATTATCACACCTCTCGCAAAACGTCTGTCGCTCCTTCGTATTTCTACTGACGAGATTCGAAAGAGATTGAAAGAAAACGGATACAATTATAAACGCACATTTGAGATCGCGACGTCACTTGGCGAAAAATACGCGCGGGATGGCTATAGCATCGCCATTGATGCGGATTGCGCAAGCCCGTACACACAGGAATTTCTCAACCGTCTCTCTTCAAAACTCGGCGCAAAGCTCATTTGGCTTCACGTAAATCCGCCGGAGACATTTATCCTGCACAAGCTGCGTACCTTCAAACATACGTGGCTCTTCCGCGACGCGGATCACGCCATCAAAAACTATCTCGCGCGAAAAGTTCTCCACGAAAAGCTCGAGATGCCATTCTTCTATACATTTGACCCATCACGGGATGATCTGGAACGGCAGATCACCGAGGCGGCGGAACGAATCGAGCACCTTATCCCTGCACCTCGACACGCACCGACGGCCCCATCGTAGACGTGAGGACAATGTTTTTGATATACACGCCCTTTGCGCTGGCGGGCTTGGCTTTTTTGAGTGCCGTGAGGAGAGCCCCGAAGTTTTCCATGAGGTTCGTCGCTTCAGAGGATGTTTTGCCGATCGCTTGATGGATGTTCGCGGTTGAATCATTTTTGATCGTGACTTTTCCACGCTTCAGTTCCTCGATCATCTTCTTCACATTCGTCCCCACGGTATCCGTTTTTGGATTTGGCATGAGACCCCTCGGCCCGAGCATCCTCGCGAGCTTCGCGAGCTTCGGCATCATGTCCGGCGTCGCGATCGCGACGTCAAAATCAATTTTTTGCGTTTGGCGGATCTTCTCAATCAGCTCGTCGTTGCCGACGACGTCCGCGCCCGCATCCTGCGCTTCCTTTTCTTTATCCGCCGGAACGAACGCCGCAATGCGTTTCATTTTACCGATCGAATGCGGCATCACGATCGTGAAGCGGACCTGTTGGTCGCTCTTTGTGATGTCAATCCCAAGATTCGCATGAAGCTCAACGGTCGAATCAAACTTTGTCGTGGCTGTTTTTTGTACAAGCTCAATCGCCTCTGCCGGGGCGTAGAGCTTTTTTGGGTCAACGAGCTTCTTGAGCTCGGAATATCGTTTGGATCTGGCCATAGTGGTTCAGGCACCCGCCTTGGCGGGCTCCCACATTAGATTTACGTTGGCAAGACTCTATCCCAAAACCGTTTTGAGGTCAAGTTCCGTTATGAGCCCGTTGCAAAACCCTCCGTCATTGCGAACGGAGCGTAGCGGAGTGAAGCAATCTCGGATATTCCTA
>CAYIQM010000055.1:0-5518 GCA_964365615.1 uncultured Gammaproteobacteria bacterium
CTTCCGTCGAGATCAAGTCCACGAAGACCGACGAGACGTCCAGGCAGGCTCCCGTCGCGTGCAAGGAAGGTGAACCCATCTGCAAGGACTGCAACAGTCCCTTCACGCCGAAGCTACGCCACTACCGCGTCTGCCCGTCCTGCTTCCAGATCTGGTTGGATAAGGGCAGGCAGCCGGTCGCAAGGGCGACCACTGTCGCGGCACCGAAGCCGCAGCTCCCGTCCATGAAGGACGTGATGCGCGCATGGGCGAAGGAGGCCTTCGAGGCAAACAACCTCCACGAAGGCTCGCAGATCATCTTCGGCAAGAGCGGAAAGATCACGCTCACACTGGACAGCCAGTGCGTGGTCTTCCATTCGAACAACAGGCCGCAGAAGACGAGCAAGCCGTCGTCGCAGACGGACAGGTCGGAACCTGTCGCGACCGTACAGGTGACGACGCAAATGCCCGCGATCGCGAAGGCACCGCAGAGCGGGCCGACCACGAAGTGGTGTCTAAACCGGGAGTGCCCGGTGGAATTCATCCCCGAACGAGCGTACTTCGGGTTCTGCCCCAAGTGCCACAGCGTCATGCAAGCCGCGAAGCTCGTGGCCCAGCCTGCGACACGGCCGATGAGCGAACGCGAGCGTCAAAATATCTTCGCCCGCGACGTAAGGGCCGCCTACGAGACCGGCGGGCAACTGCCCGAAGGGGCCAAGGTCACGGAGAACGCGGGTGGGCAGGTCGTCATTTCAGCGATCGGCCTGTCCGCAACATTCGTCTCCGAGAAGCTGCGCAAGCAGCTGGAGGCGGAGAAGAAACTCCGTGACCGAGCAGCTGCCGAGCAACGGACAAAGGCGGCCGACGAGGACAACACTCGCCGCGCGTTGGCGAAGCAGGCTTTCGAGGCGGACAACCTCCCCGAAGGCGCCGTGGTCAAGCCCGCGGGCGAGGGCAAAGTCACGGTCACGTATCCGGACGGAACGACCACCACCTTCTCATCGAAGAAGATGGTCCAGACCGCGGAAGTGGCGCAGACCCAGCTCAAGCGCGGCGCGAAGTCGCGACGCGACAACGGGCGACAGAATGGCGGTCAGCAGAAGAAAGCCGCCTAACGAGCAAACGCCAGCCACGAGGCAATTCGTGGCAACCCCGTCCCGAGGTCTACGGGACACGAGCGCTCCGACGATACTGTCGGGGCGCTCTTCATTTTTACGAAAGATGCTGGGCGAGGCACGCCCATTGCTCTGGCGAAAGATTTTCTGCGCGGGCGTTTTCGGTAGGCAGTAGGCTGTAGGCAGTAGGCTGTAGCTCAAGATTCGAGCGCAGAAATTTGCGTGGATGCGTGAATCCTTTTTTTGCGAGAGCCATAATTTTTTCCGGATCAATGCCCCATCGTTTTTCGCGATCGTCAGGCATCATGGGAACGATCTCGAAAATCGCAGATTCCACTTTTGGCGGAGGATAGAACGCATGAGCCGGGACATGACTCAAAATTCGAGCAGACGATGAAGCTAAAGCAACCATGAGAGACAGCAGAGAAGTTTTTCGCGTTGTGACGATCCGTTCAGCAACTTCACGTTGGACGAGCACGACGACTCTCGACGCCGGTCGCGGAGCCCACAACGCCTTTCGCAACGCAAGCGACGTGATCGAATAGGGAAGGTTGGAGATGAGTTTCCACGGGCGGTCGCCGATGATTTCGTGCCAATGGATCGTTGCCGCGTCGCCGTGGATCACACGCAACCGATCACCCCCTCCTTCGGTTGAAAAGGAGGGGGCAGGGGGGTGGTTCAGATATTCCACAAATCTCCGATCTTTCTCAATCGCCACAACATCCGCTCCCTTTGCGAGTAACGCGCGCGTGAGCACGCCAAGTCCCGGACCGATTTCAAGAACGAGCTCCCCGGGATGGATATCTGCCGCGGTGACAATCGAATCCAACACGCTGCGATCAATCAAAAAATGCTGGCCGAGGCGCTTATTCGCGCCGCCACCGAGTTCGCGTAAAATGGATCTGATTTCAGAGGGGGTCACGATAATGAAAACATCCCGATGGTGTCGGGATGTTTTATACCGCGTCTACGGGCACCTTGTCACGCTTCGACCGGTTCAGTGCATTGCGTTGCGCATGTTTGGTCAGATGCCATTCGATCGTCTTCGCGATGCCTGTGGCAAACGATGTCCTCGGCTTCCAGTCAAGCAACGCACGGGCACGGCTCACATCGATGCACGAACGCATCGGCTCACCCGACAAGGCAGGACACATCACTGGTTCCTCGGTGTATCCAAGATACGAGGCCGTCATGCGATGTACGGACCACAGACTCATCTCTGTGCCGGAACCGATATTGATCGGACCGATGACATGCGGACGATCCAGCACGTTGAGACAGGCTTCGACAACGTCATCCACATACACATAGTCGCGCGTCTGGCGACCCGTGCCGTTGATGTTCGTCGGTAGATTTTTGACCATGCGGTCGGCAAAAGTCGCGATCACGTTCGCTTCACCCTGCGTTACCGTCTGGCGAGGACCATAGACATTAGCAAAACGAAGTGCGATAAATTGCGGTACGCCCTTTTCAAGACGATAGAACTCACCCAGCTGCTCCGATGCGAGCTTGTGAATCGCATATGGCGAGAGCGGCTTGCCGATGGCATGTTCCGGCGTCGGCAGGAGCGTGTATTCGGACGACAGTCCGCCTCCCGTTGAAGCAAACACGAATAGGTCAACCCCGATCTTCGACGCCATGTCGAGCAATTCGGCAGTAGCGTTGTAGTTGATTTTGAAATCGAACATCGGATCCTTCACGGAGCGCGACACGCTGGCGTTGGCCGCAAAGTGAAATAGAATATCCGGTTGAAGTGTCTTCAGACGTGCGATGGTCTCGAGTTTCGTCAGGTCGGCATTCACGACCTGCGCTCGCGGATTGATATTCGCGACGTTCGCCTCGGTCACCACATCAACCACCGTCACATCGTAGCCGCGCAAAATCAGCGCATCCACGAGATGCGATCCAATGAAACCGGCTCCGCCGGTCACAAAAATACGCTTGGTCATAGCATGTCCTGCCCGCCTTCCGTATAGAAGATGTTCAGGATGTGCGTGCCGTGCGGGAATCCCGGGGAGGGACTCGACCGCACGGCGTAAGACGACTACAATCCGCTGATCTTGAAGAAAAGCAGGGTGCTTTCGACGCGCTCCACGAGCTCCGAGATGCCGTCGACCACGTCGCGGAAGTACTTCACCATCTTCCGCATGGCATCGAGCTCGCGTGCCTCTTTCACCCCCTGATTGTGGTTCTTCCCAACGATCAGACGAATGTTGAGGTCGAGATGCTTCCAGACGAAGTTGCCACACAACATCATGTTCATGATGAAGTGCAGATCTTCCATACCTCCCAGCCCGTCACACACCGCATCAAAGTGGCCGACCGCGAGGAATGCCTCCCAACGGATCAGCATAAACGTGTTCCGTGGGTGTACGTACGACGTACCGAGATCAACGACGTTGCCGTTCTCGCGCCCTTCAAAGCTCGTTCCCACGACACCGATGCACGACGAGGTATTGGCCTCGGCGAGCATGGCCTCGAGGTGCGGTCGCTCCCAGAGAACCTCGTTCGAACAGCCGACGACGAAGTCAATCACCTGCTCGCTGCGTATGTGCGCGCACCGGTTGTGCTGCCGGATGTGCGCGAATGCGACGTTGAGTGCGTTGCACCACGAGTACCCCTCGTTCATCTCGATGATGACAAGACGACGCTCGTTTGCCTGCTTGAGGCCAGCGAGCCATGCACGCACGTTCCCGCGCGTTGCTTCATCGCTCGCGTTAACGACAACGATGACGAGCCCCGCGCCGTTCTTCAGGGCACGAGAGACGCTTTTTACCGTGTCTGCGTTGTTGTTGTACGTCCGCAGAACCACGGCGACATTTTGAAAGATGTCCATTTCAGACTCCATCTGAACCCGCTCTGGGGATCAAAAGAAGTTACGGTTTCGACGGTCCTCGCACAATGCGAAAGACATACGGTTTCGACGGTCCTCGCACAATGCGAAAGACATATAAAAATATCACAAAAAGACCATCTTGTCAATGGTGTTTGTCTCTATTTGGCTAATATTAGCTTTATTCCTCTTTATTCAACTCCGCCGATAGATCACGTTTTTCTGCCATCATCCGCAATTCCGCTTCAACAAAACGATCAAGATCGCCGTCCAGAACCGCATCCGGGTCCGACGTTTCGACGTCAGTGCGATGATCTTTCACCATTTTGTATGGATGGAGGACATACGAACGGATTTGATTCCCCCACTCCGCGCTATGGAACTCGCCGCGAAGCTCCTGTTTTTCTTTTTGAAGCTCTTTTTCTTTAAGCGCAAGAAGCCGCGCTTTCAAAATCTTCATCGCCGTTTCTTTGTTCTGCGTCTGTGAGCGTTCATTTTGACACGACACAGTAATCTTCGTCGGCAAATGGACGATGCGCACGGCCGAGTACGTCGTGTTCACGGATTGTCCACCTTTGCCGCCGGACATAAACGTATCAATGCGTAAATCCTCGGGTTTGATCTCGACCTCGATCGTCTCATCGAACTCTGGCAGAACTTCGACGAGCGCGAAGGATGTTTGCCGCAACGCGTCCGCGTTAAATGGAGATTGACGGACGAGCCGATGCACGCCCGCCTCGCCTTTCAAGTGGCCATACGCGTTCCGTCCTTCGACAAAAAACGTCACGGACTTGATGCCGGCCTCCGTGCCGCGACTCTCGTCCACGAGCCGGACTTTCCATCCCTTTTTTTCCGCATACCGAAAGTACATACGCATGAGCATCTCGGCCCAGTCCTGCGCGTCCGTTCCGCCCGCGCCCGCATGAATCGCGAGCACGGCCGAGGACGCATCATGCTTTTCGCCGAGCAGCATCGTGAATTCCAATGACGAATACCGCGTCTCAAGCTCTTCCATGCGATGCGCGAGATCCGCCTCAAGCGATGTGTCGCCTTCCGTATCCGCGGCGAGCGCGAGTTCATGCGTTTCCATGAGGTCTCCACGAAAATTCGCCCATCCATCGTATTCGCGGCGAAGTTCCGCGAGTTTCTGCGACTCGCGCCGCGCGCGATCCGGATCCTTCCAAAAATCCGGCGCAGACGCTTCGACTTCGAGCGCAGCGATCTCATCTCGACGCACATCCAACTTCAAAATCCGCCACGCCTCATCAAGGCGGGCGCGTAAATCATCAATGCGTTTCAAAAGATCCTTCATACGCGCGTTCAGGATGACAACGAACGGCAAAAAAGGCAAATCCATCCCCATTTCGCTGCCGTGTGACATTATTTCACGCGTTCCGGGTACATTTTTCTAAAAACCTCGACAGTATCTTTTGCGATGATCTCTGCATGTTGCTCAAGCGATTCGACGACTGTAGCGTTCGGAGCATACGTTGCCGTGATCGCTCCGGCGGCCGCTGTCATGCCGTATCCGTACACGATCGCGCCGCCGGAACGAAGGCGGTTGACCATGTTATGCGCCTCATGGACGTCA
>CAYIQM010000056.1:0-5500 GCA_964365615.1 uncultured Gammaproteobacteria bacterium
ACGCGCTTCTCTCTTGGTGCCTCGGGTTGGAATTGAACCAACATATCACGGCTTAGAAGTCCGGCGCTCTATCCATTGAGCTACCGAGGCATGGCTTTGGAGGGTAACGGAAAAACGACAAACCGTCAACGCGTATCTCCACTCCCAGATATCACGCCGCGATCGAGTCTCGAAAGGAGTTTTTTTACATTCTCGGTCGCCACGTCATCTAACGATAACCCGAGCTCCGTCGCAAGTTGCGCGACATACCACAACACGTCGCCGAGCTCTTGTGCGAGAAGCAGTCGCGTCTCGTCATCCATGACGCCACCACGGTCGCGGATGATCTTCTTTACTTTCTCCGCAACTTCACCTGCCTCACCCGTGAGCCCAAGCGTCGGATAGATAAAATTCTTCCCAAGATCGGGATAGATCGCCGTTTTGCGCGACTCGCGCTGATAGTCATCGAAGGTCATGGAGCATCTCTCCTCCTGGCATGAAACGCCTCGTGCACGTCTTTGAGTTGCTGATTCGTGACATGCGTATAGATCTGCGTTGTGGCAATTGAAGCATGCCCGAGCATCGTTTGCACGCTCCGAATATCCGCACCGTTCATGAGAAGGTCGGTTGCGAATGAATGGCGGAGCGTATGCGGCGAGACGTGTTTTTGGATGCCCGCCTCGATCGCAGAGCGATGGACGAGCCGTTCGATGGAACGCGGCGTCAAACTCCCTCCCGTCCCTTCCCCCTTCCGAATGGGGAGGGTGGGGGTGGGAACAGCTCGATCGTGTCTCACAAACAGGAATGGAGACGTGTCATCTCGCAGGTTCAGATATTCTTTGAGCGCATGCCGCGATGAATGCGATAAAAAGACGACGCGCACCTTGTCGCCTTTGCCGCGCACGGAAAATTCGTTTCGTTCAATCGGAATGGAGTCTTTTTTGAGGGACGCCAGTTCGGACACGCGCATGCCCGTCGAAAAAAATAGTTCGAGGATCGCGCGATCGCGAGCTTGGATCACGCGCGGTGCGTCGCTTTTTGACGGCGCATCGAGGAGACGTTCGAGATCCCTCCCATCGAGGAACGACGGTTCTGGGCTCCCGTGCTTTGCGAGTTCAATCTTTTCCGGAGCAAGCGTCTCGACGTCATTTTTTGCGAGATACTTGAGGAATGACCGCAACGCGATGAGATGATAGTTTTGCGTCGTTTTTTTCAGCCCGTCTTTTCCACGGTTTGCAAGACGATTGAGCCAGAGCCGATACTGTCGAACCATCTCGGTCGTCATCGCAGAAGGCTGGGGATCCTTGGCCCATGTGATGAAACGCAGGAGGTAAAATTCATAATTCCGGATCGTCATTCGCGACCGGCCTTTTTCGACTTCAAGATACTCAAGGAAGTGGCGAAGTTTTTGAGACAACGTCTGTTCTCGCATGCGGGCAGTTTACCATAGGTCAGATTCTTGTCGTCTTCAACGTCTCTTCGAGTCGTTTGATAACTCCGTGCGTCCCTTCGATGAGCGATTGGCCAGGTGCGAGGCAAAAATCCACGCGGTCGCGGCTTCCGGTCGCGCCAAAGATGCGGCCGATCTCGGTTGCAGAATGCGGCGGCGAGACGTGGATCGTGACGCAGGCGCCTGTCTGTGCGAGCGTCTCTGTCTCGTATACGAGCACGATCATCTTGGCTTCGGGTGAATAGGCAAGTAATTCACTCACGACGCCATCGAGTGCCGTATGGTCCGCTCCCGCATCTAAAAAGTCCTGTCGAGCAAGTGAAGTCCACACGAGTCCGAGTTCGCGGTTCTGTTCGAGACGTGAAAGCGCGCGTCCCCAAACCTTCAGCGTTGGCACGGTCCTCGTCCGCCACAGGCCGTGTACGATCTCCTCGCGCCGCGCGCCCATGGCAATGAGTTGCGATGCGACAGAAAGTGTTTTGGGTGTTACGTTTTGTGTACGGAAGGAATTTGTCTTCGCAATCATGCCGGCGAGAAGCGCGGTCGCAATCTCTTCGTCTATCAGATGACGATTCCAGCGATCAAAAAGGCCAAAGAGCAACTCGGTTGTCGAGACCGCCGTGAGATCCACGATGTTCAGCTGCCCCCAGTGTTCGTTCCCCGCGTCGCAATCAACGTTTACGACGGTCGTGCGATGGAGGAAGTCCGCGTGTTCGCGAAAGAGCGGGCCGGTCGAGACCATATCCGGGCAGTCGAGCGCGAGAACGATGTCGTATCGATCTTCACCGTGTTTGAACGACACGTCGCTGGCGGTCCATTCGCCAGATTTTGGCACGAGCGTCATTTCGAGCTTGCCGTCTTTCACGTCGTACAGAAGTTCGCCGAGCTGTGTCTTTGACACGTCGAGTGAGAGCAGGAACGCGCGCATGGCACCCGTTGCGCCGCGGATTTCGTCGTGCTTTGCGAGGAATGCGGGATGCGATGCAGGGTCATATCCCGGCACGACGGCATCTACGTTCTTTTTTAATTTCTTCAAAAAACCAACGATTGCGACAACGGCCGCAAGCGCATTTGGCATTGCGTTTTCTTTCGTCGTAACAAGAATACGCCTCGCGCGCGTCGTGAGTTCGATCAGTTGCTGCTCGTGGGTCAATGCCATAAAGCGATCCGATAGCTTATCGAGATTTGGAAGCTGGGTCAAGCCTCCGCCACGACGTATGTAAACCTCGCGGTTGACAGGATTGCCACGATCCCCCCAATCCCCTATGATTTCCGCATCTATGGCAGATTCAATTGAGCTTCCAAAAGTTTACGATGCCTCGTCTGTTGAAGATCAGATGTACGCGTCATGGGAAAAATCCGGCGCGTTCAATCCGGATGAACTTCCCGAGCGCAATCAAAGCGGCGATCCCTATTGCATCGTGATGCCACCGCCAAACCGGACGGGCACGTTGCATCTCGGTCACGCGACCGTGCTCGCGATTGAGGATCTACTCATCCGCTTTCATCGGATGCAGGGGAAACGGACGCTTTGGATCCCGGGTACGGATCACGCCGCGATCGCGACACAAGTGAAAGTTGAACAAGAGTTGATCAAAAGTGGGATGAAGGATCCGCGGCGTGAGCTCGGACGTGAAAAATTTTTGGAGAAGGTCGTTGAATTTGCTGATGCGTCGGCAAAGACCATTCGCGCGCAGATCCGTAAGATGGGATCGTCGTGCGATTGGAGCCGCGAGCGGTATACGCTCGACGCGGATCGAAGTCGCGCAGTGAATGCAGTTTTCAAGATGATGTACGAGGACGGGATCATCGAGCGCGGCTACCGCATCGTGAACTGGGATCCGCAATTTCAGACAACGCTCTCGGACGATGAAGTGTTGACCACGGAAGTCACGGCAAAACTTTTGACATTCACATACGACGCTGATTTTCCTATCGCGATCTCGACGACCCGACCGGAGACAAAATTTGGTGACACGGCGGTCGCGGTTCATCCCGACGATACACGCTATACGAGATACATCGGCAAAACATTCACACCAACGTTTTGCGGAAAGCACCTCGAGATCAAGATCATTGCCGACGACGCGGTTGATCCAGAGTTCGGCACGGGTGCGCTCGGCGTCACCCCGGCACATTCGATGATTGATGCGGAGATGGCGGAGCGACACGATCTTTCGACGATCCAAGTCATTGGGTCGGACGCGCGGATGCTCGATGAGGCCGGCAAGGCATTCGCCGGACTGACGATTGTGGAGGCACGAACAAAAATAGAACAGATGCTGAAAGACGCGAAACTCCTCGTGAAGATCGAAAAAGTGTCACAAAATCTTCCCGCTGCAGAACGCGGCGGAGCGGCGGTTGAGCAGTTGCCGATGCTGCAGTGGTTTATCCGTGTACATAAGCCGTTTACATTACGGCAGGATACGCTTGGCAAATGGAAAAATGGCGACAAAGCCACATTGAAAGACTTGATGCGCGAGGCGGTCGAGTCGAAGCAAATCAAAATCATTCCAGAGCGGTTCGAGAAGATTTATTTTCATTGGATCGACAATCTTCGCGACTGGTGCATCTCGCGCCAGATTTGGTTCGGGCATCGGGTGCCGGTGTGGTATCACGAATCGAAGTGTGTACCAAAACCAGGACGCGAAATCGAAATGGACCAATGCAAAGAGATTAGTATTTCTGCCGAAAAACCGACGTGTGAATTTTGTGATGCCGAGTACATTCAAGATCCAGACACTCTCGACACGTGGTTCTCGACAGGGCTTTGGACGTTCTCTGCGCTCGGCTGGCCAAATACAAAAGCATGGGAAGAGCATCGTGAGTATCATCCAACGGCAGTTCTCGAAACGGGCTATGACATCCTTTTCTTCTGGGTCGCGCGGATGATCCTCATGTCCACCTACGCGCTCGGCGAAGTGCCGTTCAAAGACGTGTATCTCCACGGCCTCGTGCGCGACGAGCAGGGTCGTAAGATGTCGAAGTCGCTCGACAATATTATTAATCCGCTTGATCTCATTTCGAAGTATGGGACAGATGCCGTGCGCCTTTCTCTTGTGATGGGAACAACGCCAGGGACTGATGTGCGCCTTTCGGAGACGAAAGTAGAAGGGTTTCGGAATTTTACGAACAAAGTGTGGAACATTGGGAGATTTATTATTTCATATATGGTAGCTGGCAGCTCGCATCTGGGTTCGGAGAAATCGAATTCAACCCGAGCTACCAGCTTGGCTGACGCATGGATCCTCTCTCGTCTCTCCACAGTCACTCAAAGCGTCACAGACAAGCTCGAACATTACGAATTCTCATCCGCCGGCGAGGAGCTGCGCGATTTTACGTGGAACGATCTTGCGGATTGGTATCTCGAGATTGCCAAGATTGAACAAGGAAAAGAGACGATCCTCTCACACATTCTCAAGACGATCCTCGCTTTATGGCATCCATTCATGCCGTTTGTGACAGAGGAGATTTGGAAGCAGGCGGGGTTCAAGGGACAGTTGATCGTCGCGGAATGGCCTCCGGTAGGGGCAATTCATGAATTGCCCCTACATGGCCATTTTGAATTGTTGCGTCAGATGATCACCGACATCCGTCGTTTGAGAGCCGAACAAAAGATCGAACCTGCGAAGCGCATCGAAGTCATCTTCGTCGCAGACAAGAAGATGCAACAGCTCATCGAAGACAATAGCGATATCATCAAACATCTCGCTCGACTTTCGACTTGTGACTTTGGACTTTCGACTCCCGAAGGATGGGCGACTGCGGTGTCGGGAAAGACGACGATTGGGATGAATGTCACAGAACACGGAGCACGAAGCACAGAAAAAATCGAGCAAGAAATCGCTGAGCTTGACGCATACGTCGCCGCGCAAAAGAAAAAATTGAAGAATACAGAATTTCTCGCAAAAGCGCCGAAACACGTCATTGACGGGATGAAAGAGAAGCTTGAAGAGGCAGAAGAAAAACGAAAGCAGGCGTTGCGAAACAACGCGTCATCGTGATATGGTGCGGCAATGGACATCTTGTTTTCCGATGCCGAGCAGGTAAAACTCCGCGATCTCGAGGTTG
>CAYIQM010000057.1:0-5387 GCA_964365615.1 uncultured Gammaproteobacteria bacterium
GCGCGCTTCGTTCGGGACGAAGAGGTCGTGGGTTCAAGTCCCACTAGCCCGACCACAAAAATATCTTCCAGAGTGGAAGATATTTTTATATTGCGCTATGCTCTTCTCCTATGCGTCGCCTTTTCTTTTGTGTCCTCTTGGCTACCGTCTCCTGTCTACCGTCTGCCGTCTCCGCCCAATCCTCCTGGCGCTGGACCGACATTTCAAAAAAGATCGGCGTACGCCAGAATCGTCCGGTGTGGGCCGTTGCGGAAGCGCGTGGCTATTTGTTCATCACAGATGGTCTTGCATTCGTGAAAGGCGGAAAAGTAAAACGTCTGAACGGCTCGTCTGGCACGGATCTGACGCGATCGCTCCGCGATGTTGGTCTCACGCGCGTTGATGACATTGTGAGCGATGGGAAGACCGTCTTATTTTTGAAGAACGTGACGACGCGCGATGCAACGTTCGAGGTCGTATCGTTCAATGGGAAACAATTCTTGAACCATACCGATCGGCTCCGCGCATGGTTTGATCCGGACGAGGGGATTGCGTCCATCTCTGGCAATGGCGGCAAGTGGCTGTTTGTCACGACAAAAGGAAAAGTGCGCGTCTTTCCGAATCTCGACAATCTCCGCTCCCGTCCGGAGGCTACAAGCGGCGTTGAACCCGCAGTGCCTGTCAGCGATCTCTCCGAGGACTATCGAAGCGACATCGGTTATAGCTTCCGCCACACGTCTCCGGCGGACAATCGCGCCTATCTTCCCGTGGCCGCAGTCCCGTTCGGTCGCGGATGGCTCATCGCACAACGGAGCGTCAACACGACATTTCTTGTCTATAACCCTTTGACAGGCGTCGAAGATGTGACCGAGCAGATCGGGAAGATTGAACGCTTGCAGGCGATCGCATCAAACGGCCGATCGGTTCTCATCGCCGGAACGAACCGTGCAGATGGCATGACAGATAGGCTGCGCCTCTTGACACCGACAGGGATGGAGGATCTCTCCAAATCAGCGGCTGCGCTCCCATTCTCCTCTTGGAATCGCGCGCTCATCGGCTGGAATGGGTCATCTTGGATGATTCTCTCCGGGAAGCATCTCGCACGGTTTGATGGCCGCAAGTTCCAATCACTCCCCAAAACGAAGGATTATTTCTTGAGTCTCGCCGGATCATCGAACGGAACGTTCCTCCTTGGTGGCCTCGTTTCCTCCGCATCGCGCGATGAAGTGCCAGTCCGCCTCACGGCCAAGCTTGTCAGCGTAAAAGAAGCACGGTAAGAGGCTGATTAAAAACGCGCGGTATGTTTCAGATCACTCGTCTATTGGACGTTTTGCTCCATCTGGATCGATTCCTCGGAATTATCATTGAACGATTTGGTTTCTCATCATACGCGATCCTCTTCGTCATTATTTTTTGCGAAACGGGACTCGTCGTCGCACCGTTTCTCCCCGGCGATTCACTTCTTTTTGCTGCGGGGACGTTTGCCGCGATTGGATCGCTGAACATCGTCGGTCTTTTTGTGACGCTTCTCTCTGCCGCGATCCTTGGCGACGCCGTCAATTATTGGATCGGACGAAATCTGGATGGGAAGATCATCCACGTGAAACCCGAGCATCTTGAGAAGACGCGTCGCTTCTACGAAAGATATGGAGGAAAGACGATTATTTTTGCGCGTTTTGTGCCCATCGTCCGAACGATTGCGCCATTTGTCGCGGGTATCGGACGGATGAACTATGCTCGTTTTTTTGCTTATAATGTCATAGGCGGAGTGCTCTGGGTCGGCCTTTTTCTTTTACTCGGCTATTTTTTTGGTAATATTCCGATCGTGAAGAAAAATTTTAGCATCGCGATTCTGCTCATCGTTTTTGTCTCGATCTTACCTGGGATTGTGGAGTGGGTGAGGGGAAAGAAAGCAGTGAACAGTGAGCAGTGAGCAGTGCGCAGAGATATGAAGCGATCTTTTTTTGTACTCACCCTTGCTGCTTGCTGCTTGTCCCGCCTCTGGCGGGATCCCGCTTTCAAATATTTTTTGATTGTGGTGGCGGGACTGCTTGCTACTTCTGCTGCGTACGCGGCAGAATTGCCAACAGGCGTTTTTCAGATGCGCGATGGCATGTATTTTCATCCAACGTCTGGGCTCGTAACGTCAAATCTCAATGACATACTCATGCACGTCTCATCAACGCAAACTGCAACTTCAACGACTGCGCCTTCCGCGCTCAAATTCGCCATCAAACGCGCGCAAGAGTTGCTCTCCGCGACGTCCACAGCACCGAGCGTCGCGTCATCTGACGATGGGTGGCGTACGGTAACGCTTGCGATCTGGGATCCCGCGGCCCCGACGTCTGTTGAGGCGATTCGCATTGTGACGCTTGAGAAAAATGGAATGAAGCTCCGCGAGCTCGCGAATCCAATCGTAGGCATCCGTGTTGCGCGGTCGAACGGCGCGAACTCGGAATTTTCCGTCGCGACGGGCGAGATGATCGTCGCGGTCCGCTATCCGATCTATCGCGAGCGAAAAATTTCTGCCAAAAAAATAGTCTACGATGTTTCGGACATCATATACACGCCATACGCGCGTGCACTCCACACGCCGGAGATGATCGCCGAAGGGAAACAATGGCTTGATCAGACCGTGGCAGGAGTCTTTGAAGAATTGCGTCGCGAAGGTATCCCGAGTCGCGTATCATCAAACCGCCTCGTTGCAGACGTCATTGATCCGGAATTTGTGAAACGTATTCTCCTCGTCGAGCATTTGGACGAGAACGCGCTCCAGAACGATGCGCGTCGGCAGATCGAAGCATTATTCGTTACGCTCGGCGCGAATGAGGATCGCGCATTCACGGTTGCGAAGTCCAAAGCGGGCGCGCTCGGCCTCGCGCAGTTCATCCCAAAGACGTATGCGGCACTCGTCCGTTGGCCGCACCTGCATCTCGAGCAGAATTTTGAAAAAGGGATGCGCGATCCGAAAAATGCGATCCGCGCCGAAGTCGCATATCTCGATTACCTCCTCTCGCGCCTTCCAGACGAGATTCACGCATCCTCGATGCCACGCGAGCGCGTGGAAGAAATCGTCGCCGCGTCTTACAACGGTGGTGCAACACGCGCCGCATCTGCGATGAAGGCGTGGGAAGAGAATCTCGACCCGAGCCAACGGCTTCATGTGAAGAGCCGATCCCGATTGAAGCTCGAGACGATGAAATACGTCCTCAAGTTGCGCGCATTGCGTCGTTCAGCTAACCTGCCGTAGGCTGTCGTTTGCAGCATCTATTTTTATGTCCTTCGCTTCATCCATCTCTACGGTCGAAAGTGTGACGTCCGGACATCCGGACAAAGTGTGTGATCAGATTTCTGATGCGTTGCTCGACGCCTATCTCGCGCAAGATCCGGCGAGCCGTGTGGCGGTTGAATGTTTCGGCTCACACGGACTGTTTGTCATTGGCGGTGAAGTGACGACGCGTGCGCATGTTGATGCCGAAGCACTGGCGCGACATGTGTATCGAGAGATTGGGTATGACGATGATCTTCGCGTCATCCCGCACCTCACGACGCAGTCTCCTGATATCGCGCAGGGGGTTGACACGGGCGGCGCGGGCGATCAGGGGATCATGTATGGGTACGCGACAAACGCAACGCCAGAATATCTCCCGCGAGCGGTTGTGCTGGCGCACGCGCTTGCGCGAGGGCTTGAACGTCTCCGCCGCGAAGATTCGAGTTTCGCGTGGCTCAAGCCAGACGGGAAGACGCAAGTCACGATGAAAGATGGAAAGATCATGACACTCCTCGTGAGCTGTCAGCATGATGCGTCGGTTGGGCAGCAGACGATCCGTGAACATCTCATTGAACGCCTCATGCGTCCGCTTGTTTCCGATCTCGATGGGATTGAGATTCTCGTGAATCCAACGGGAAAATTCGTTCAAGGAGGATTTGCGGCAGACGCCGGACTCACCGGTCGAAAACTCATGGTTGATACCTATGGCGGGCTTATCCCACACGGTGGCGGCGCATTCTCTGGCAAAGATTCAACAAAAGTTGATCGTTCCGCCGCGTATATGTGCCGATTCGTGGCGAAAAATCTCGTTGCACATGGAGTAGCGAACGAGTGTATCGTTTCTGTTGCGTATGCCATCGGTCGTGCAGAACCAGTCATGGTGCAGGCCGTGGACGGCGATGGCCGTGAGATCGATCGTGCGCTCCTCTCCCAGTTTGATTTTCGTCCGGCTGCCATCATCGAACGTCTCGGCTTGCGCAGGCCAATTTTCCGTCAAACGGCGGCGTACGGACACTTCGGCCGCACCGGATTTCCATGGGAAGAAGTGATGGGATAAATCAAACTGTGCAGAATACTTAAATTAGTCCGAACCGCTTTCGCCCCTCGACAAGTTTTCTTCTTGACCTGAGCTTGTCGAAGGTTGGCGGCAAATTCCTTGTTCTTTCAAATTATTAAACAAGGAAAACGCGCCAGAGGTCCGGAGACATGGCGCGTTGGGTTGGCGAGAGAGGTGCTAGGCGGGTCAGGCGAGTTCGCTGACCAGCCGAGTGCAGGTCTCACGACCGCCGCACTCCGACTCAACCCACGGAACGGAGAGGTCGCGAGCGAACTGCCGCTTGGTCTCGCCATCGCAGTCGCAGGCCACCATATGAACCTTCTTCCCGGCCTTCAGCAGGTCGCGAATCAGCTCAAAGGCACCGTGCATCGCTGCGGAACCGACGTAGACGTAGGCCTCGTCGATATTCTGCGTATCCACAGTGAGATCCTGCTTCAGCTCAGCCATCTTCCTCTCGGCGTCGTTCTTCTGGTCGGAGCCGACGAACAGGATGCCTGTGTACTTGGCCCGGCCGTAGTCGCCGGAGTACACAATCACCTTTCCGCTCTCGTGCCGACCAATCGGAACACCGTTCATCGCGTTGTAGGTCACGATCATGATCTTTGCCATTGCGTTATATATCCTCCTTCAGTTTGGGTTTGTTTGATTTCGTCCACTCAACATGAGTAGCGCACTAGATACCTAAATTAGATGTCCAATGCGCTACTCACAGAGTAAAAAGGAGGATTTTCCGCTTCTTTTCTCCCGTCTTATCAAAGAGCTAATCGATAATTAAAGGTGATAATTTATCAAGCTTCAATTAAGTTTTAATTTAGCATACTTTGTCATTCTTGTCAAGCCCGTTTGTGCGGATGTTTGTGCGGATAGCGTTCAACCATCAGGTTGCTGACAGAGCAATTTTTGCTCTCAACCAAGCAAAGATTCAGCAAAATAACATACACGATGCGCGTTCATAAAAAGTATGCGCGAGGTAGGGATCGAACCTACGACCCGGTGTGTACCCGCCTGCCGAAGTAGTTTTCTGTGTGCGCGAGGTAGGGATCGAACCTACGACCCGGTGTGTACCCGCCTGCCGAAGTA
>CAYIQM010000058.1:0-5316 GCA_964365615.1 uncultured Gammaproteobacteria bacterium
CAAACGTAAATTCGCGTTCCGGACCCCATGCGACCTCGCTCCCATCCCACAAACGAAACGCAAATCGCTTGGTTGGATGGTCGCGAAAAAGTCGCTGTAAAAGCTCTTTTGCCGCTTTGATGGACATTTTGCGCAAAGTATGCCGCTTATTGACAAATTTTGCAAACAATGATTAGCTTTTCATACCGAGATCGGCTCGGGGATAAGGAGAGGGTCATGGCCAAGATAGTCATTCACGTGTGGAATGGGGGATTGAGTGAAGAAGAAGCCGATCAGATCGCAGATGGGTTCCGTCGTGCCTGCTACGAGTATGCGCGGAATCGTCTGGACGTGCTCGTGATCTTTCCGGAGGGAATGGCAAATCCGGGGGATACGACGCTCGTCGAAGTGAAGTGTCACTTCATCCTTCCATTCACAGAGCTGGAACGAGCGCTGCATGACGCCTGTGTTGCAGAGACCAAATCGGTTTTCAACAACACAGGGCGGGATGTAATCATCGAATTGGAATTCATCCAAGAGAACTGATCCGCAAAGGAGGATGGTCATCATGGAAGAGAGAACAGACGGCATAGCGAGAGATGAAGAGGAACGTGGACCTTCCACGCAAGATCCAAAGAAACACCGCGGCTTCGCGGCAATGGATCCCGAACGTCAGCGCGAGATCGCGTCTCTCGGCGGTAAAGCCGCGCACGCAAAGGGGACAGCTCACAAGTGGAATGAGGCAACGGCCCGTGCTGCCGGAAAAAAAGGAGGCAAGGCTGCGCAACAAGCAAAGCGCGCTTTCTTCAATAGGGGCTAACGCCCGCATCTCGTCCAACAGACGAATATCTCTCGACGTTTCGCGCCCGCATCTCTCTTCTCGCGGGCGCGGTTTTTTTATTGAATCTTCCTTTTTTTCCCTGTATCCTCCCAGTATCATTTCTCGTATGAACATTTCTTTCCATGGCGCCACTCGAGAAGTCACGGGGTCGTGTTATCTTGTGGAAACGGACGCCACGCGGCTTCTTGTTGATTGCGGCATGTTTCAGGGCAGCGCGTTCGCGGATGCGAAAAATTTTCACGATTTCGGATTTGATCCGAAAACGATTGACGCCGTTGCGATCACGCATGCGCATCTTGATCATTGTGGAAGATTGCCAAAGCTCGTGAAGGAAGGATACAAAGGAAAAATCTACGCGACTCCACCGACCGTCAAACTCGTCAAACTCGTTCTCGAGGATGCGGAGCAGGTCATGGAGGATGACGCTCGTCGCGGATATCGCCCAAAGCTCTACGAACGGGACGACGTGGAAGGCGTTGTGAACGCACTCACGGCGGTTGACTATTCCAAACGCATGCGGCAAAACGACCTCTCGTTCCGCTTTCGCGATGCGGGACACATTCTCGGCAGTGCATTCGTCGAAATCGAAGAAAACGGCGGCCCGCGAATTGCCTTCAGCGGTGATCTCGGAAATGTCCCTGATCCGATCCTCAAACCAACGGCGCAACTCGCGCGCCAAGACGCGCTCGTGATCGAGTCCACGTATGGCAACCGTCTCCATGAGCAGCTCTCGAAACGCAAAGACCAACTGCAATATCTTTTAGAAGAGACGTTACACGACAACGGCGTGATGATCATCCCCGCATTCGCCGTCGAGCGGACGCAAGAACTGCTCTACGAGCTCAACGAGCTCATTGAACGCAAACTTCTTCCGCCGGTGGACGTGTACCTCGACAGTCCGCTCGCGATCAAAGCGTCTGCAGTAATGGAAGAATTTCCAAATGACTACAATCAAGAAGCGATGCAGGCCGTCTTGCGCGGCGACGACCCGTTCCAGTTTCCGGGGCTTCACAAAACGCTCACGCACGACGAATCGAAGGCAATCAATGACGCGCCGAGACCCAAGGTGATCATCGCGGGATCGGGAATGATGAACGGCGGGCGCATCCTGCACCATCTGGTGCGATATCTCGGCGATCCGACATCAACCGTGCTCATTGTCGGCTATCAAGCCCATGGAACGCTTGGCCGGAAACTCTACACGGGAGAACGCCGCGTCGAGGTGCTCGGCGAACGTATTGACGTGAAGGCTCGCATCGCATCTATTGGCGCGTACAGTGCCCATGCGGACCAGCGCGGACTTTTAAACTGGATTGCGGCCGCCGAAAAACCGCCAGGACACGTCTACTGTACGCACGGCGAAGAAGCGGCATCCGCCGCGCTTGCCTCGCGTATTTTGGAAAAATTTGGAATCCCCGCGGACGTGCCTCGCATGGAACAAACGATTGACCTATGAGCTGGCTTTTGCTTGCCGTGATCGGTCATCTCGTGAACGGCGTTGCGTTCGTCATTGATACGATCCTCCTTCGCACCGCGTTTTCACGAAGCGCGACGTATGCCGGGCTCGTCGGCCTCCTCTCGTCCCTCGTTATCTTCGCCGTTCCATTCGTCAACAGATGGCCGCAAGGGATGGCATGGATTCTCGCGCTTATTGGCGGAGCGACGTTCGTCCTCGCACTCTGGGCTTTTTTTGGCGCGCTCGCGCGCGCAGAAGCGAGCCGCGTCGTCCCAATCGTGGGTTCGCTCATCCCCATCCTCACGCTGGCGGGCGCATTCGCGTTTTTAGGCGAACGACTTTCAGATCGGATGTTCATCGGATTCGGGTTTTTGATTCTCGCGACGGTCATCCTGTCAAGCCGCGGAAAAGGAAGGCCGGCACCTGATGCCGTCTGGCTCTCTGTGACGTCCGCATTTCTCTTTGCCATCTCATCCGTGACTGTAAAATTCACGTATGACGCCGCCGGATTTCTTTCTGGGTTCGTGACATCCCGCATCGCGGCGGCCGCGATGGCGCTCATCCTCCTCGCACTCGTAGACAGACGAGCGGGAAAAGAAGCGCTCACAATCGCATTCCCCTCAAAACGCACATCATCAAAACACAAACAACCCGGAAAACTCGCAAGCATTCTTACGATCAGCGGACAACTCCTTGGTGCCATCGGTTTTCTGTTCGTCCAATGGGCCATCGCAAAAGGGAGCGCATCAATTGTGAACGCGCTGCAGGCGGTCCAATATATGCTCCTCGTCCTCGCAGGATTCGCGCTCCATCGCCGCGCACCGCACCTTCTTGGAGAAAACGTGACGCGAAAAGCCTTGCTCCTCAAAGCCGCCGCCCTCATCATTGCGGGGGTCGGGCTGTATCTCATCGTATGATTTTATATTTCTACGTCGCCCTTTTTCCACCCCTCCAACCTCCCCTTCGTAAGGGGAGGATATCTAAAAAATCTCCCCCTTACGAAGGGGAAGTTGAGGGGGTGAGTCAGAAGTATATGACTCTATGACACAGATTTTTAATACGAAGCAACAAACAGAACGAAGAAAACTTCTGCGAAACAATCCAACGTTCGCCGAATACAAACTTTGGGAAGCATTACGTTCGCAACAGCTCCATGGAATCAAATTTCGTAGACAAGTCGGCATCGGATCATACATTGTCGATTTTTATTGCCCGAGAGCAAAATTAGTCATCGAAGTCGATGGCGGGTACCATCTGACTGATGGTGTTCGCATGAATGATGATGACCGACAGAAAAACAGTGAAGCGCTGGGAATTCGCGTTCTTCGATTTACCAATAAACAGATCCAAAAAAATCTCGATGACGTCGTGAGGGCAATGTTAGAGAATCTCCCCCTTACGAAGGGGGAGCTGAGGGGGTGAATATGCGCTCGACGAAATACGTATTTTTTTTCATCGCACTTTTCTTTGGGGCGATTCTTGCGTTTCTCTTCATCGGCATTCCTCACAAATCGTCCGTGACAGAATACGGTGTTACATGGAGCCGACGGTATGCGTCCGAGTTGGGACTGGATCCGGAGCGCGCGCTCAAAACGGCGCTCGATGAGATCGGCATCCGCCGTTTTCGTATCCCGGCGTATTGGGGATTGCTCGAACGCGATCCCGGCCGCTGGGACTTTTCCGATCTTGATCGCGACATCGAGGAGATTGGCAAGCGCGGCGGAAAAGTGCTTCTTGCGATCGGCGAAAAGTTGCCACGCTGGCCGGAATGCTGGGGTCCCTCATGGTGGAAAAAACTGCCACGCGATGCGCAACGGTCGCTCACGCTGAAGTATCTCAAGACGATCGTTGAGCGTTACCGTAACAATCCGACGGTCATTGCGTGGCAAGTCGAGAATGAACCGCATTTCCAGTATGGCGATTGCCCGACGCCCGACCATGGCTTTATCAAACAAGAAATCGCACTCATCCGCCGTCTCGATTCTTCGCGAAAAATCTCTACGACCGATTCTGGCGAACTGTCGCTGTGGATGACGTTAGGATCATCTGTAGATGAACTTGGAGTGAGCGTCTATCGCGTCGTGCGGAATCCAATTTTCAAAGACTGGAACTTTACCTATTGGTGGATCCCGCCGTATTTTTATGGACGAAAAGCGACCATCGCTCGCCCGTTCGGGGTCAAAAAAATTTATGTGAGCGAATTTCAAATGGAACCGTGGTCGCACCGCTCGTTGCTCGAGACGCCACTGGACGATCAACTCTCCACGATGGACGTCACGCGCATGAAATCAAACTTCTCCTTCGCCGAGCGCATGGGCATGCCCGCGGTTGATTTTTGGGGAATCGAATGGTGGATATGGATGAAGGAAAAACACGATCATCCGGAATTTGTAGAGGAGGCAAAACGATTTTGGAAATCTATGTAGCCGCACCGATCAATTTTTTTGGATTCGGGATGCGACGAAAATCTGCGATGGAAAATGCCATGATGTCAATGTTTACTGGTTTGCCTTGCATATCATAATCAACAACGACATTGTCGTACACATCTGAATCAACGCTCTTATTGGATGTGAGACGGATCGAAAGAATTTTCGTTTCACAATCGTAACGAATTTTTGATCTTTTCTGGTGCATATTTCATTGTTAAGTATACTGATTGACTTTCGACGTGTCAATCAACGTAATCACGAGAAGGTTATCATTTTGAACCTCATAAATCACAATCAAGACATGTGGTTTCATGTGAGGGAATGAATGGCGTTTGATCGCAATAAACCGAGAAGCGTCGCGTTGAGAAAACTCCATGATATCTGGATCGCGCATTGTTTTCTCCACGAGTTCTTCCGAGATTTCACGTTCCAACATTCTCTCCAACGCGTGGTTCGTGTATCGAATGTACATATCTCCTCTTCTACCGCTGCCATATCTGACTCCGGATGTCAATCGCTTGACGCTTCAAGCTTTTTTCGCTATCCTCCGCCCACGCATGGAACTCCGAAATATCGCCATCATCGCGCACGTGGACCACGGTAAAACG
>CAYIQM010000059.1:0-5208 GCA_964365615.1 uncultured Gammaproteobacteria bacterium
CGTTCACACGCAAAAAGGCGGAGAAGACCATGGGAATAAGATATGAAAATCTAAAGGGATGAGATACTCATACGATTGTTATCTGCAAAGGCGGAGTGCCGGAGGCAGATAGTTGGTGGTCAGAGACTTACATTTGTGAGTAAATTTTATGGTCAGCAAAGAACAGCAATAATGTGACAGATGTTTTGTTAAAATTTTTGCTCAATATAGCTTTAATTCGACATAACTAACAGAGACGCGTTTGCGTTTTTTGTTTTTTTTGTCTGTCTCAGTCTCTTGACGTACGTGTTAGATATTATTATATTAATAATTGAACCCCTAGCGAGTTTCATTCCATCAAACCAGTCTCATCGAGAGAATGTCGCAGCAGTACTGCTTCTCATGGTCAACAAGCATAGAAAGAGTTCGACAGAGCTTTTGCTAAAATTTTTGCTCAATAGAGCCTAAATTCAAAATAAGGAACAATGAGTTCAGTAATGCCGCATATGAATACAACTATTTCTTTTTCCATTCCGGTGAAAGCAGCCAAGCGGACGCGCCAGTTGGCGCACAAGCGCGGGTTTCGGAGTGTCAGTCAATATATGCGTTATTTGGTTTCCTCTCATGACACGGATGAGGTAATCAGCGAAGCTGAACTCATGCGACGTTTGCGTGTGGCGGATCGAGAGGATCGAGACGGAACGCTGCTTTCGGCGGATTCCATCGTTGATCTTCTGAAGAAACATGGCTAACGTATGCTGATCAAAAAAATCCACTACACAACGGATTTTTTGAAAGCATTGAAGCGCATCGATCCGTCGTTCGTTCCACGAATCCACAAGATGGAAATGTTTTTTCGATCAAATCCATTGCACTCATCGTTGCGGTTGCATCAATTGAAGGGAAAGCTAAAAGGGGCATGGTCTGTTTCGGTCACCGGGAGCATGCGAATTATCTTTAAACGGAAAGATAACGGAGAAATTATTTTTGTGTCCATCGGGCATCACGAAATTTATCGATCCGTATGAAATATGTATTTCTTGTGGCAGTCATCTGTATTGGTTTTTTTTGGATTCAGCCAGTTTTCGCGGCTGAAGTCATCTCGAATTTCGACGTTCGGGCGACGCTCGACGCGAATCGACATCTCGCGGTCGAAGAGATGATCACGTATGACTTCGATGGTGAAGCTCGTCACGGCATCTATCGAACGATTCCTGTCACGTACCATCGCGATGGGGGTACGTATCGTCTCCGTCTCTCGATCGAGAACGTCACGCGCGACGGCGCGCAGGAGATGTACGAGACGAAAAACGAAGGCGATCGTCTCACGATCAAAATTGGAAGCGCGAATCGTACCGTGACGGGTCGTCACATCTACCGCATTCGATATGCAACGGATCGCGCGATCAATTTTTTTTCGGATGGGCATAGTGAGCTCTATTGGAATGTCACGGGAAATGAATGGCCCATCGCGATCGAGCGCGCGTCGTTTACGCTCGCGCCTCCGGCAGGCGTGGGATATGCGCATGTCTCTTCAACCTGCTTTATCGGTGAATTTGGTTCGACGGAACGAACGTGTGCCATCGCAACGTCTCGCGACGGCTTGACGGCTCAGTCGTCGCGCATCCTGCTTCCGAGCGAAGGGCTGACGGTCGTGTTCGGTTTTCCACGAGGCACCATTAAGATGCTCTCGCCCATCGAGAAATTTTGGCGAATGTTGAGCGATAACGGCGTGCTCTTTTTCCCGCTTGCGGCGTTCATCGTGATGTCGTGGCTCTGGTGGATGAAGGGACGTGATCCGAAGCGCGCGACCGTCGTGCCGGAATACGATCCGCCTCGCAAGCTCTCGCCGGCCGTCATCGGTTCCGCGATCACGAACGGTGATGTGCCGCCAAAGACCGTGACCGCGACGATTCTCGACCTTGCGCGGAAGGGCTTTTTGAAGATCCGGTTCGGGGAAGAGAGACAATTTTTTGGGAAGCAACAGACGTATACGTTCGTGAAACAACAGGAGACGGGTCTCCGCAACCTCACGTCCTACGAAGTAGAGTTGTTGGAGGGTCTCTTTTCCGGTGGCGACGAGCAGACCGTCGAAAATCTGAAAACGAACAATTTTTACGAGAACGTGAAGGAATTCAAAAAAAATGTTTTGGAAGAGATTGAGAGACGCAAGGTTTTCGTTTCCAATCCGAACGCGGTTCGCGGCGCGTATTTCGCCGTTGCGTTTGTCGTCGGGTTTTTTCTTGCATCCGTCTTTTCGACACCGCTCGCGTTTGGCGCGGCTATCGTTACGGGTCTCATTATCGTCGTGTACGGATGGTTGATGCCGCGTCGAACGTTGGATGGCGTGAAGCTCCTCGCGGAGATCGAGGGATTCAAATGGTTCCTTTCCGTCACGGAAAAAGATCGCCTCGCCTTTACGGACGCGCCGGAACGAACGCCAGAACAGTTCCAAAAATTTCTGCCGTATGCGATTGCGCTCGGCGTTGAAGAACAATGGGCAAAACAGTTCGCGTCGCTCACGATCCAGCCGCCAAGTTGGGCAGAAGGAAATCTTTCTGTGTTTACTGCGCTTTGGCTCGTCTCAAGTCTCGGTACGATGCATGACGCTGCAAAATCAGCGGCGTACGTCGCTCCGTCGCAGGCCGGTTCCGGCGGGTCCGGATTTTCCGGCGGAGGTTCCGGCGGGGGATTTGGGGGCGGCGGCGGTGGATCCTGGTAAGAAATTCGCCACGGCAAAATTCCGATATCACATCCGTCCCGCACTTCTAAACAGTTTCATTTTCCGCATCGCAACTTCGCGCATGAGGAGCGTGGATCGCTCAAGAAGTTTGCGCGAGTCGATCACCTTTGGCAGGTCATCCACGCTCTCGCGAATGCCGGCCGTAAAGGCGATGCGCAGGTCCGTGTCAATGTTGATTTTTGCGACGCCAAGCTTGATCGCCGCTTGAATATCTTGATCAAGTACGCCGCGTACGGCGCCGAGTGTTGCGCCATGTCGCTCCGCGATCTCCACGAGATCTTCGCGCACGCCCGAGGCGCCGTGGAGTACGAGCGGGATCTTGATGAGCCTCGCAATCTTTTTGAGTCGGTCAAGATCAAGATGCGTCTTGCCGCGAAATTTATACGCGCCGTGCGAGGTGCCGATCGCGATCGCGAGCGCATCGCATTTCGTGTCTCGGGCAAATCTCACAGCCTCATCTGGGTTTGTGAGATGCGCATCTTTCTCTTCAACACTGACAAAGTCCTCAATTCCACGAAGCGCACCGATTTCGGCTTCGACGGACACGCCCTTGGCGTGCGCCATTTTGACGACGCTTTTTGTCAACACAACGTTTTTTGCGTATGGGAACGCCGAACCGTCTATCATCACGCTGGTATATCCATGCGCGAGCGCGAGTTGTACATAGCGGATGTCTTTCCCGTGATCCAAATGCATCGCAACGGGAATCTTGCCGTGCGCTGCGACGCGGATTATCGCTGCGAGATACTCGATCCCCGCATACTCGATCGCGCCTTCGGAAGTTTGGAGGATCACGGGCGAACGCATTTTTTCCGCTGCGGATATGATTGCCCTCACGGCTTCGAGATTATTGACGTTCATCGCGGGCACGGCATAATGCCTTGCGCGAGCCGTCATGAGGAGTTTTTTTGTGGTGACAAGCATAGAAGAGGAGACAGGAGACGGCCCCGCCACATTGTTGCATGATCATTCGTAGGCGAGGTGCCGCCACAGGCGGCATAGATGGTAGCGTTATTTAGGATTGACGTTGGGGTTGAATTTTTTTGAATCTGTTTAGCACGCGGTTCATCCGTATTTTTGTGAGCAGACCCTTTTGCGGGCCGATCTCTTGAATCACGCTCCAGCTATTCGCGGTGCCGCATCGGAGCGCGTGTGGCAATCCCTCTCCAGACAAGAGAGCGACCGTCACTCCGGTTGCAAAACTATCGCCCGCGCCGGTTGGTTCAATCGGCCGTACCGGGAATACGGGCATGTGCCAGTGCGTTGTGCCGTCGTATGCATCCGCGCCATTTCCGCCGTCCGTAATGATGACGGTCTGTGCGCCGTGGTTGTAAAACGAGTCGAGGAGATGTCGGATCGGACGGCTGCCGTCGCCCAACAGGTGGTGCGCTTCGTCCTTGTTGAGAATAAAGAGAAAGCTTTTTGCAAGGAGTGGTTTGAGTTTTTCGAGTCCACCGAGGATGTGCGTCGTGCCCGGCTGAAAGACGAAGCGCGTTTCCGGATGACGTTTGAGTTCCTGTGCGAGCATTCTGTCTAGCGTGTCATGCGACGCTCCGACAGCCGAGTAGTAGATGCATGTCGTTGGGGGAAGCTTGGGGAGGCGATAGGCGCGCGGCTGGAAATTCACGAGCTGTGTTCGCTCGCCTTTGAATACGAGGATCGTCGCTTCGCTCGTTGGATGCTTTCGATCCGCTTGGAGAAATCGGAGATTGACACGCTCGTCTGTCAACGCTTCTTTGATGTGATAGCCGGCGCGGTCATTGCCGATCCATGTGGCGAGAGCGGTTTTCAGACCGAGCCGCGACGCTCCCACAGCCGCATTCGCGGAATTGCCAGCAGCAGGCACTTTGACAATGTGACGGACAGGGATCTTTTCGGAAAAATCGAGACATAGGAGACAGCGTTCCTTGTGAAGCGAGCAACTCAAAGACGCTTCATCAAGCAGATAAAAAACATCTCGGAGCGATTCGCCGATCGCGATAAGGTCGAATGTCATATTTTTTTTCTTTTCATCGCGCGTGTTGCCGCCGCAATGATGTTTTTCGCTTTCATTCCGTATTTTGTAAGAAGCTCGTCTGGCTCGCCGGATTCGCCAAACGTGTTCTGCATCCCGACCATTTCGATTGGCACTGGGAAGTTTCGTCCAAGACATTCCGCGACAGCTCCGGCAAGCCCACCCGTCACTTGATGCTCTTCGACCGTGACGCAACATCTTGTTTTTTTTACGCTTTTGACAAGCGTCGCGTCGTCAAATGGTTTGAGCGTGTGGCAGTTTAAGACCTCGGCGTGAATCCCGTCGCTCGTGAGCTTATGTGCGGCAATCAACGCCTCGTAGAGCAATGGACCGCACGCTGCGATCGTCACGTCCTCGCCTGTGTAGGCAATGTCGGATTTTCCGATCTTGAACGGCGTATTTTTTGTGGTGATGACGGGCGTCTTTTCGCGCGCAAAGCGAAAATAACAGGGTCCAACATGCGCCGCGATCG
>CAYIQM010000060.1:0-5104 GCA_964365615.1 uncultured Gammaproteobacteria bacterium
GCAGGCGTCGCGCGGCTCCTCGCAATGACAAAAAGAAGAGTTTTGCAACGGGCTCAGATCTCCCCCTTGCGAAGGGGGAGATGAGGGGGTAATTTGCTCGCATGAATGGCTTCCCTAAATTCCATTTGGTGACCTATGGGTGCCAAATGAACAAAAACGACTCCGAACGGATCGCCGGATTGCTATCCGGTCTTGGTTTTGTCTCTACGGATGAGGAGCGCGACGCGGATCTTATCCTTTTGAACACCTGTTCCGTCCGCCAGAGCGCTGAGGAGCGCGTATATGGAAAGATGCAGGATTTTGCGCGGTTGAAGGAAGCAAATCCTCGCCTCATCGTCGCGGTCACGGGCTGCATGGCTGGGCGTGACAAGAAAGGAGAATTTCGAAAAAAGATGGCGCCGGTCGATCTCTACTTCCCGACACCGGAGATGGTGAAGCTGCCAAAGTGGATTTCGGAACTTCGGCCGGACTTGGTCAATTCGGACGATCTGGAGGCGGACTATCTCAAAATCAAACCGTTGCGTGCGCCGTCGGCGCAAGCGTTCGTGACGATCCAGACCGGATGCAACAAATTTTGCACCTACTGCGTGGTGCCGTATGCGCGAGGACTTGAGCAGAATCGGCCGGTCAAGGATATTCTCGACGAAGTGCGCGAACTCGCGGCGCATGGCGTCATCGAAGTGACGCTCCTCGGCCAAACCGTCAACTCGTTCACAGCGAAAGATTCAGAGTCGTTTTCAAAGGACAATCCATATATTCCAAAAAAGATTCCTCGATTCGCTCCGCTCACTCGGAATGACACGTGGCATTACGCCGCTCTCTTGTGGGAAGTGAATCAGATCGCCGGCATCCAACGCGTCCATTGGACCGCGCCGCATCCGAACTCGATGACAGACGAGGTGATTGACGCGCTCACGCTGCCAAAGCAAGTCAACTATCTTCATCTTCCTGCACAGTCTGGATCAAACGAGGTGCTGAAGCGCATGAACCGCAAGTACACGCGCGAGCAATTTCTTGACATCATCGCGAGGGTGATGGCGCAGCGGCCGGGGATCGCGCTCGGCACGGATATCATCGTTGGATTTCCGGGCGAGACGGAAGCTCAATTTGATGAGACTGTTTCGCTGTATCGTGCATGTGACTTTGACATCTCGTACACCGCGCAATATAGCCCGCGATCTGGGACGCTCGGCGTAAAACTTTTTGCGGATGACGTCTCAAAAGAAGAAAAACGCCGGCGTTGGGACATCCTTCAATCTCTGATGGAAGAGACGACGCTTCGGAAGAACAAAGCTTACGTTGGCAAGATCATCTCCGTGCTCGTTGAAAAGGTTGAGAACGATCTCGCGTCTGGACATTCGAATGAGATGAAATTGGTGCGATTTCCCGTAGGGGCGACCCCGCCTCTCGCGAAAGGCGGGGCGTCTCCCGTCGAGGTCGGCCAGATCGTCCCCGTGCAGGTCACGACGGTTTATGAGTGGCAGCTTTTGGGGAAGGTGGTATCCTAATGCCATGCAGCTCCCACGGATCGTCTGCGTTGTCGGTCCGACCTCTATCGGAAAGACCGCTCTGGGGATTCGTCTGGCCAAAAAATTCCACGGAGAGATCGTGAACGCCGACTCCCGTCAGATTTACAAAGACTTTTCGATCGGCACGGGGAAACCAGAAGGCACGCGCGGCATCTATCAAGGACACCGCGCGTTTTTCGTTTCGGGCGTCCCGCATTATCTCATGGACTTCCTCGATCCGCGGCAAACGTTCTCTGTCGTTGAATGGCGCGAGAAGGCGGTCGAGGCGATCCGTGGGATTGTGAAGCGCGGTCATCTCCCGATCGTCGTCGGCGGCACAGGTCTCTACCTCTCCGCACTCATCAACAATTTTGATTTCCCGAAAGTCCCGCCGAACCTCACGATGCGAAAAGCGTTTGAAGGGAAACCACTTGCGGATCTCGTGAAGATTTTGTTGAAGCTCGATCCGGTCGCGGAACAGGTCGTGGATCTGAAGAATCCGCGCCGCGTGATTCGGGCACTCGAAGTTTCGACCCTGACCGGCATGCCGTTCACGCGGCAAAAATCCGTCGCGCGACCGCAGTTCGACGCGTTCCAGATCGGGATCCGTTGGGATCGTTCTGACCTCTATGCGCGGATTGACGTGGCGATTGACGAGATGATACGCCGCGGTTGGATGGATGAAATCAAACGGCACCTCGCGCAGGGGATTCCCGAAGACGCGCCGGCGATGAGTTCTATCGGGTATCGCGAGATGTTGACATATATCAAATCTGTAAGGGCAATTCATGAATTGCCCTTACAAAAACACGTCGCATTATCGGTCACCGTCGATGCGACGAAGCGCGCGGTTCACAAATATGCAAAGCGGCAGGAAACGTGGTTCAAACGTGATATCCGCATCCGGTGGGCGAAGAACGAATCCGAGGCGGTGAAATTGGTCAAAGAGTGGCTGGAATGATAGTGTCTGTGTGTATGATCAGTTCCTACATCGATGCACGACTGAAAGAAGCGACGTATAAGCTCCTGGAAGACGGGACCTATTTTGGCGAAATTCCGTCATTGCAAGGCGTATGGTCTGAAGGCAAAACGCTGGAGTCCTGTCGCTCAGAATTGCAGGAGGTTCTTGAAGAATGGCTTGTGTTGAAATTGCGACACAGCGAATTAATCCCAAATTTTGATCCAGAAAATCCGCAGTCGCTTCTGGAGTATGCCTAAACCGGTTTCGTGGCGTGAGCTTGTACGTCGATTGCGACTGCTCGGTTTTGTGGGTCCGGAGTGGGGGAAGAAACATCCATTTATGATCAAAGGACAATTGCGTCTCCGTATTCCAAACGACCACGGGGAGGATATACGTGCGCATCTCCTCGCAGAAATTTTACGGCAGGCGGAGGTTGCTGCGAAGACGTGGGAAGAAATCTCTTAAAGTTAAGATTCTATGCAAGAACAACCCATTGAATCGAGGAAACGAATGATCGTACGTTGGGTCGCTTGGGGGTTTTGGATATTTTCGCTTGCCACGAGCTTTGCTCTCATAGTGCTTTTCAGCTACACGAGTAAATTTTTGGCTAGTGTCTTGTGCCAAGGTGAAGAAACATTTGGGTGCGGAATTCTTCTTGCCTTGTTTATCTTTACGATCACTCATTTGGGGTTTCTTTCGATTTGGATCACTCTCGCTCGTAGAAAAACGCTTCGGCATGTAATGATCTGGTGTCTTCTTGGAATCGCCATGCAGATTATTGTATACATTGTATTACTTATTGCTGTATTACTTATTGCTTCGAGTTTACGGCTCGGTACTTCAGTCGCATGGAATGAAATTCTTCGAAGCAATGGCTGGTTGTTTCCTGTCGCTTATGGGGTCATCGAACTCGTATTCGTCGCTCTTTTTCTCACATTAAATAAATTTTTCCGCAAGAAGAATATCGCATTTGTACTGGCGTCTACGTGGGGTATTTTCATTGGCGTCTCCATTGGCCTACTATTTTTTGCCGGCAGAATTGTCTACGTAGGCAACTAACCCCCAATCTCTTTCTTCGCCATATCTTCCGCTTTCGTCGGATTTGCTTTGCCTTCCGTTGCTTTCATTACCGCACCGACGAACCATTTGATGACGCCTAATTTTCCGGCTTTCACCTGTGCGGCTTGGTCGGGATTTTGCGAGATGATCCGTTTCACAATCTCTTCAAGCTCGTGATCCGGCATATTTTGACCGAGATTGTGTTCCTCCATAAGATGCGATGGGTCCTGCCCAGTCTCAACCATGAGCGCAAGAAGTTTTTGCGCGTTTGCGCTGTTGATTTCGCCTGCGTCGATGAGATGAAGAAATTCGGCAAAATCTTCAGGATCGATGCGCCATTTGTTTTCCGCTGTCTGTAATCTGCTTTCTCCAAGAAATCCTGCGAGTTTTGAGGTGAGCCATCCGCCCGCGAGTTTTGCGAATTTCTTCTTGCGTTCGTCAAGGAGTTCGCCGCCGGATTTATCGGTCGGATCTGTTGCTTCAAGCCATCCGCCAAGCTCGCTCATAACGTGTTCCGCGTAGTCAGCCCACCCGTCGTGTGCGACTAAAAATGCCGCGTCGGAAGGCGAAAACCACCATTCGTCTTGGAGACGCGCGCGCTGTTGCGTTGGCAGCTCTCGTTGCGAAGACGCAAGACGTTCACGCGTTGCGCGGAGATCCTGCGGCGGCAGGTCCGGTTCTGGAAAGTAACGGTAATCAGCAAAAGTTTCTTTCAGGCGTTGCTCAAACGTCTCCCCTCGGTCCTCGTCCCACCCTCGCGTCGAGGCGACGGGCGGCGTGTTGGCCAGATAGAGCTCTGTTTGACGCTCGATTTCGTATGCGAGCGCGCGTTCGACCGAGCGAAAAGAATTCAGATTTTTGATTTCAATTTTCGGATTCAGCCCTTGGATGAGTGAACGGTTATTTTCGTCTACGGGCAAGAGTGATACGTTCGCGTCGCAGCGCATCTGCCCCTTTTCCATGTCCGCATCCGAGGCACCGATCGCGCGGAGGATTGCGCGCAGCTCTTGGAGGTATACTTTGGCTTCTTGCGGCGTTCGAAGGTCAGGCTCGCTCACGATCTCGAGCAGGGGAGTCCCAGCGCGGTTGAAGTCAACATACGTCGCCTTTTCGTCGCCCGCATGGATATTTTTCGCCGCGTCTTCTTCAAGATGCGCGCGAGTGATCCCGATGACCCGTCCATCGAGATTGAGCTTTCCCTGTGTGGCGATGGGCAAATGAAACTGTGAGATTTGATAGCCTTTCGGGAGGTCCGGATAAAAATAATTTTTGCGGTCAAACATCGATTGATCTGGAATCGTACAGTTCAATGCGAGCCCTGTTTGGATCCCGAGTTCGATCGCCTGTGCGTTTAACGTCGGGAGTGCTCCAGGTTGCCCCGTGCAGATCGGGCAGATCACCGTATTCGGCGGCGCATCGTCTTCGATATTTTTGCATCCACAAAACATCTTTGAATTCGTCTTCAATTGGGCGTGCACTTCAAGGCCGATGATGGGTACGTATTTCATACGTTCTACTGTCTACCGTCTACTGTACCGTCTATTATCTACGCCGCGCCCCCCACGCGGGGGGGGGG
>CAYIQM010000061.1:0-3054 GCA_964365615.1 uncultured Gammaproteobacteria bacterium
GTGATCGCGACCTCGCAAGCGCAGGTACGGCCTCGCTCAACTCTGAACTCGCAGCTCAAGGCGCATCAGCGCTTAAAGACAAGCTCATTGCGGAGGCGAACACCGAATACGCAAAGGAAAATGCAGAGCTTGAAGCGAAAATAGGGGAGCTGAACCGTGAACTCAAAATGGCTCAGGCAGAGGTTCAAGCAGCCGAAGCAGCCTATGGAATCATCGCGGGCGGAGTCGCGGGTCAAGACATCATCGCTCCTCAAGCTGGCGTCATGTCTTCCATCTTCAAAAATCTAGGCGATCATGTTGCTCCGGATATCGCCATAGCGGGAATCTCAAACGATAACGCAAAAGGACGTTTTGTCCGTTTTAAGATACCTGGCGATATGCGCGTTCCTGAGGCGGGAGAGACGGTGTCCATTGAACGTCCGGGTTATGCCATCTCGACAGCAAAAGCCAAGGTAACGGGTGTCGGTCTTGCTCTCGATATCGCAGGATCATATACCGCTGACGCAGAATTTAACGAACTGAATATGTGGCCAGTACACGCATCGGTACGCGTGACATCCGAACAAAAGGAAAACGCCGTAGTATTCATCCCAACGGTTGCCGTTTGGTTTGACGACCATGATGCGGCAAATGTCTGGTTGGTAATGGAAAATAATAAGATTCGACCGCAAGTTATCCAGGTTGGGAGAACGTTAGGAGATCGGGTTGAAATTGCTGAAGGCTTGAATATCGGTGACCGATATGTCGCCAAACCCAAAGAGGGAATGAAGACTGGCCAGAACATTGCGGTTGAAGCCCAAAGCGGCGCGTCATCAACGCAAACCGCGGTTGAAAAACCAAGTGAGGGCGACGGACACGGACACTCCCATGATGAGTGACGCGTATGCTGAACAAAATCATCTTATGGGCAATTCGTCATAGAATTGCCACGATCGTTGCGGCACTCGCTATTGCTGCGCTCGGAGGCTGGAGTCTCTGGACAATGAAGGTTGACGTCATCCCTGACGTGAATAAACCAACGGTTGCCGTGTTTGCAGAAGGGGAAGGGTTGGCACCTGAAGAAATCGAACAACGTATTCTGATCCCAATTGAATCAGCGGTTGCCGGCGCACCGGGTGTGACTCGTGTTCGCGGTTCCGCATCGTTTGGGTTGTCTATCGTGCAAGCAGAGTTCGCTTGGGGTTCAGACGTATATCGTAACCGTCAAATCATCCAAGAAAGACTTGCTCAGCTGGATCTTCCGGCTGGAATAAAGCCCGTTCTCGGTCCTGTTGCGTCAGTCATGGGCGAAATCATGTGGGCCGGACTTACCTCGTCTGATGCAAAAATCGACGGGATGCAACTTCGTACACTCGCAGACTGGACCGTGCGGCCGACGCTGCTTCGCATACCAGGAGTCTCAGATGTCATCATCATGGGTGGAGATGTTCGTGAATGGCAAATAAACCTCAATGCCGAACGCATGCGGCAATATGATTTAAGCATCGCAAATATCACGACGGCGGTTGAAGGAGCTTTGCGTAATCGCGGTGGAGGGATCTTGGTTCAGGACAAGCAGGAATATCCCATCCGCATATTGGTTGCGCCGAATGCGATTGAGGAATTAAAAGAACTTGGGATTGGAAAGTTCCAAAAAAAACCAATCCGGCTTGGAGACGTCGCAAATGTGATCGAGGGTCCCAGTCCGATTCGTGGGAGCGCATCTGTTGATGGCAAGCCGGGCATTATCATGCGTATCGTGAAGCAACCTGATGCTGAAACACTCAAGGTTACGGAAGCCGTTGACGCTTCACTCGAATCGCTCAAGTCGAGCTTGCCGGCCGGAGTCGAACTCAAAAATGATCTCTTTCGTCAAGAGTGGTTCATCCATGCTGGCCTAAAAAATGTCATCGAAGCTTTACGAGATGGAACGATCTTGGTCATCCTAATTTTGATCTTGTTTCTGATGAATGTCCGAACGACGGTCATCAGTTTGGTCGCAATTCCGATGAGTATTCTCGTGACAGCGATTGTTTTTCGCGCACTTGGGCTATCCGTGAATGTAATGACCTTGGGCGGTCTGGCAGTTGCCATCGGAGAACTTGTAGATGATGCAATTATTGATGTTGAGAACGTCTTTAGGCGACTGAAAGAGTGGCGAAGAAAAGGAAGTAGCGAAACTCCGGAGCTCATAGTCTTTAAAGCCTCAAGCGAGGTGCGTAACTCTATCGTTATTGCGACCTTGCTCGTCGGAATCGTCTTCTTGCCAATCTTCTTCATTCCGGGAGTCGAAGGACGCCTTCTTGCTCCTCTGGGTTTGGCTTATCTCGTATCTCTATTCGCATCTCTCGTCGTCTCTCTTACGCTTACACCAGCACTATGCATGTCACTGCTCACAAAGGTGAAGGGAGATCATCACGAAGAAAAAGATACGCGCTTTTCTGCATGGATCAAGCGCAAGATGACACCTGGCATCCTATGGAGCATGCGGAAGCCCAAAATCATCATGATGAGTGCCATCGTTCTCATCTTTGTATCCGTTGCCTCGTATATCTTCGCCGGAAAAGAAGGCATTCCACCCTTCAATGAAGGCGCGGTCACGCTTGGCATAACACTTCCCATTGGCACTGACATAAAAACGTCGAATGCATACGCTTCGCGTGTAGAGGCGGCCATCGCAAAAATTCCAGGCATTCGTAGAGTGAGCCACTCAACGGGACGTGCCGGAGCAGACGCTCACGACAGCGGAGCGAACACAAGCGAAGTCCAAGTAGCCTTTGAACCAGGCAAAGAAGAGGAACGGAAACAATTATTTGAAGAAATCCAAAAGGTACTGGATACCTTTCAGGGGGCAGATTTCGGATTAGGGCAACCCATCACTCATAAAATGGAAGAGCTGCTTTCCGGTGTACGCGCTCCAATAGTCGTTAAAGTTTTCGGGAATGATCTTGTGGCACTCCGAGAAACTTCCGCCATGGTGCGCGATGAACTGGCCAAGCAACCTGGTGTAAAGAATGCTCAAGTCCAGAAGGAAGTCATGGCTCCCGAATTTCGGATTTACCCGAATCGCAATCG
>CAYIQM010000061.1:3064-5057 GCA_964365615.1 uncultured Gammaproteobacteria bacterium
TGGACTTTCAAGCGGAGAAGTTGCGGAAGAGCTGGAGCGCGGCCTGCTGGGGGAATCCATTGGTCAAGTTCAGTTAGGAAGCGCGCGAGTCGATGTTGTTGCAAGATATGACCAATCATCAAAAGGGAATGCGGCAGCGTTACGCGATCTCTCGCTCCCGTTTGATGGAGCAGAATCACTCGGAAGCGCGGCGGATATACGATTGGAGGGCGGAAGAAATCGATTGGGACACGAGGGTGGCAAGCGCGTAATGGTTGTAAGTGCGAACTATCAGGGCGGTAATATCGTCGGCGCAGTTGGGGATGCGAAGCGCATCATAGATTCAAAGCAGCTACCTACAGGCGTCTCGCTTTCGTTTGAGGGAACATATCAAAGCCAGCAGGAAAATAGCCGTCGTCTCGCTCTACTGTTCGTCATCGGGCTTGTATTGATCTTCGGATTACTCTATCGAACGTTCAAATCAATACCAACCGTTCTGCAGATCATGGCAAACATCCCGACGGCATTTGCGGGAGGTATGATTGGAATTTGGCTGACAGGCGGCGTTATTAGCCTCGCTCACATTATTGGATTTATCTCGCTTGCAGGAATTGTGTCACGAAACGGCATCATGCTTGTCAGCCATGCACGCGATCTTATCGCTGAAGGCGAACCGTTTACTCCAGAGACTATTCTTAAGGCAACGCTTGATCGAGTTGTACCAGTTCTTATGACGGCTTCCTCGGCGGCGCTCGCACTCATTCCATTTATTTTGGCCGCTGATGCGCCGGGGAAAGAAATACTACACCCGCTCGCTATTGTTATTTTCGGAGGATTGGTTGTTTCGACCATCATCTCATTGTTTTTGACACCGGCGCTGTTTTATAGATTTAGCAGGAGCAAACAAGCAGAGATATCCCTGTAAAACGATGCTTATTGAAAATCCTTATGTCTACTTGCCATTATACAAAACGAATAAACCAAAAGAAGGGGAGGGTTTACAGGGTATAAAAGCCTATAGAGAAGCTCACAGTTCTTCTCCAGGCTCGTGCCGCGTAGATGAAACAAACAAGGGAAGGGAAGTGTTCGATAATCCTGTCTATAATATGATGCGTCGCACAATATATGTTATACGACGCATAGAATCAATTTCGCTATTCTATGCGCCATATCGTCGCACAATCTGCTTATTTCTCTCCACTCACTTAAAAAATACTTTTCCTGGAAATCTCACATCCACGTACTCCGTGATGATTGTCTGCTTTGGCTTCGTTTGGAGAAATCGTCGAAACGTTTCAATTTGCGGCTTTCTTGGCGTATCAAGGTTCAGAATGATGTCAAAATTCCCTTCTGCGGCGATTTTATAGGTATCGGAGGTCACACGATCCACATGAAGCGTCTTAAATCGAAATCCTGCGGCGAGAAGATCTTGATAGGTCTCAATCCACCTTCGAATCGTTCCTGGATCAACGATGCGCTGACGAGAGCTTGGGATTTCCACGGAGCCGACAAGAATAATCGGCGGATGGGATGCATCGGCGTAGAGACGACCGGAAAGACGATCGCGGAGATATTGCGTCGTTTGCTCGAGCTCATCGCCAACGAAGATGCCGTCCGTATCAACGCGAAGAAAACGTCCTTCGACCGCAATAATCACTCTTCGTTGACGTTCCTTTACGATGAGTCGTAAAATATTAGGATACATTTTATCCACATGTACCGATTCAGCAAAAAACCGGTTCTTCAAATTTGACGCGAGCTTTGCAGGCGCAACAAAAAAAATGTTTCGTTTGTCCCACGGTTTCCATGTCCCATGGTCGAGAACGTCGTATACGGAACCGATGACATCTCCCCTTTCGAGCTCTCGTATCCCTTGAATCTGAATCTCCGTCACGCGCCAAAAACCGGAGACGAATACAAACCAAATGACGGATAAGATGAAACAGCACGCGACAAGAACGCTCGCAATGATCCGGCTCGAGTTGACCGAACCGGATCGAGTTCGAGCAAAAGC
>CAYIQM010000062.1:0-4882 GCA_964365615.1 uncultured Gammaproteobacteria bacterium
TTTACACAACAAGTAATGAAAATCAAAAACAAAATTCAAGAAGTCGCACGAAGTAAAATGTCAGAATGACTGAAACCGGCGATAAGCTGATCAATCACTTCGTCTCTGCCGCAATCACGTTCACAAATTTCACCGTCTTGAACGCACCGGTGAAGCGGCGGACTTTTTTTTGCGTAAACTTCACGAAGCCGTCTTTCATCGCGAAGAGCGTATCATCCGTGCCGATCTCAACATTCATCCCCGGACGAATCTTTGTGCCGCGTTGTCGCACGATGATATTGCCGATTCTTGCATGCTCTCCCGCGTACAGTTTTACGCCCAAACGCTGACCGTGTGAATCGCGGCCATAGCTTGTAGAGCCGCCTGCTTTTTTATGTGCCATATTTTGATGAGTTTACAGTGAATGGTGGACAGGTTGCAGATGACAGGTTACAGGTTACAGGTTACAGTGTCAATATGCCCAAAACGAAAGAGGAACTGTCCATCGAAATCGAGAAGGTTCTCGACATTCTTCGAGAGGGATTGGCAATGCATTCCGGCAATGTTGAACTTGTTGACGTGGAGCCAGAGACGGGAAAAGTCTCAGTCAGATTTCAAGGAATGTGCGTCGGGTGTCCGATGTCCGAGATGACTCTCAAAGCTGGGATCGAAGAAACGCTACGCGAGATGGTTCCGGAGATCACCGAGGTGGTTGCTGTCTCGCCGCTCGCATCGTAGAATCTGAACATGCGGTGGGATGAATGGCGTTTTTCCGCCAAACGCGCGTGGCAAGACTCTTTTGTCAAATGGATGACGGTCTGCACCGTCCTTTTTCATGTCGCCATGAGCGCATTTGCCCTCCACGCGCTCCTTCCTCAAGGCGCGCGGGCAAGAATCTTAACGGTGCATTATACGATCTATCTCGGAATAGATGATGTGAGGCCTTGGCAGTGGATCCTCCTTCTTCCGGCAATTCTCTTGTTGATTCTTTTCGTCAATGGCGTCGTGGCCTGTGGTCTCTTCCGACAAGACAAACTGGCTGCGAAAACGCTTGTTGCATTTTCAGTGCTTCTCACGCTCGTCTGGGGCGTGAACCTCTTTTTTCTGGTCTCTGTCAATCTCTAGCTTATGAACCTCCCCCTGCTCCTCGTGATTCGGACCCTGTTGATTCTCTTCGGGAGTTTTTTGCTCTCCATGGCGTTCGCGCCAATGCTGCTTCGTTTTCTTCGGGAACGAAAATTCGGCAAGACGATCCGTGATGCCGGCACAGCTCCCATCATGTCCTCGTTGCACGCGGGAAAAGCCGGAACGCCGACAATGGGAGGGCTCGTCGTATGGATGACCGTGACGACGCTCATGCTCGTTCTTTCATTCACTCCATGGAACTTTTTAAGTCGAGGACAAACGCTTCTTCCGCTCGGCGCCTTTGTCGCGGCCGCGATTGTCGGGCTTGTGGATGACTATTGGAATATTCGTCGCATCGGCCCGAGAGGCGGCGGGTTGCGGATGCGTCATCGCCTGGTGTCCTATAGCTTCATCGCCCTTGTGGTCGCCTGGTGGTTTTACTCAAAACTCGGGTGGGACAGCCTCCACGTTCCGTTCTATGGGACGCTTACGCTTGGGTGGTGGTACATCCCTGTATTCGTTTTTGTGATCATCGCGACCTCATTTTCCGTGAACGAAACGGACGGCCTCGATGGCCTGGCTGGCGGACCGCTCATGGCCGCATTTACTGCGTACGGCGTGATCGCCTTCGCGCAAGGAAAGATGGATCTCGCGATGTTCGCTGCGGCGATCGTCGGTGCGCTCATGGCGTTTCTGTGGTATAATGTACCTCCCGCCTCCTTTTTTATGGGCGATACGGGAGCCATGTCCCTTGGAACCGCGCTTGGCGTCCTTGCGATGCTCACAAATCAAGCACTGCTCCTCCCCATCATCGGCCTCCCGTTCGTCATCGAGTCGCTTTCGGTCATCATTCAAATCGGCTCCAAAAAACTCCGCAAGAAAAAAGTGTTTTTGAGTGCCCCGATCCATCACCATCTCGAGGCAAGCGGATGGACCGAACCTCAAATCGTCCTTCGCACATGGATCGTCTCCCTGTTCTCCGCAGGAGTTGGCGTCGTTCTCGCTCTCGTTGACCGTGTGTAACGTATGCGACGTCGTTCCGTTGATTCACCTTTTTTGATCACCCTCGCAGGGCTCCTGGTATTCGGTCTCCTGATGCTTCTTTCCGCGAGCAGTCCAAGCGGATACCAAAAATTTAGCGATACGTGGTATTTTTTTAAGCACCAACTGTTGTACGGCGTGTTACCGGGAACCGTCCTATTTTTCCTCCTGTCTCGGATAGACTATCGGCGGCTCAAGCCGCTCGCCGGAGCCGGACTGCTTGTAAGCATCCTTCTGCTCGTGATGGTATTTTTGCCGGGACTCGGTCTGAAATTCGGAGGATCGGAACGATGGGTCAAGCTTGGGCCCATCGCATTCCAACCCTCCGAGTTCGTCAAAATCACGTTCATCTTTTATCTTGCCGCGTGGTTCGCCGCGCGAGAAAAATTGGCAAAGACGCTCGAAGCGGGACTGTTGCCGTTTATTCTCGCGCTCGCCATGATTGCGGGGCTTCTCATCCTTCAACCGAACACCGGATCCATGGCCGTCATCGCGGGTGCCGCCGTGCTTATGTACTTTATTGCCGGCGCTCCCTGGGGATGGTTTGGCGTTTTCGGCCTCGGAGCCGGAGCGCTCCTCTGGCTTCTCATTCGCCTCACGCCGTATCGCGCAGCGCGATTTTTGACGTTCTTACATCCGGAGTTAGATCCAAAAGGGATCGGATATCACATCAATCAAGCCTATCTCGCGATCGGATCCGGAGGCTTGTTCGGCGTGGGATATGGACATTCTCGGCAAAAATATCTGTATCTACCCGAAGCATCGAGCGATTCGATTTTCGCGGTGATGGCGGAAGAGCTCGGATTCTTCGTCGTTGTTGCATTCATCTGCGCGCTCGGATTTCTCATTCATCGGATCTTTCATATTTCGCAAAACGCCCCTGATCTGTTTGGGCGCTATTTGACCGCTGGCATTGGTTCGTGGATCGCGATCCAATCCATTCTGAACGTCGCCTCCATGGTCGGACTCATGCCGATGACGGGGGTGACGCTTCCATTTGTGAGTTACGGCAGTTCTGCGTTTCTTGCCATTGCGATCGGCATGGGGCTTGTCGCATCGGTCTCACGTTTTACAAGCGTACCGTAGAACAACGAAAACGATATGACGATTTTGCTCTGCGGAGGTGGAACGCTCGGGCCGGTGACGCCCTTGCTTACGGTTGTGCGAAGCATGAAGAAGATGCGAAACGACGTATCGTTCGTATGGGCTGGGACGCCGGATGGACCGGAAGCCGCTCTCGTTCTGCGGGAGGGAATCCGGTTCGTCAGCATCCCGGTCGCTAAACTCTCTCGGTATCCGAGTTTGCACTGGTTGACGTGGCCGCGAGACTATGTTCGCGCACGACGTGCCGCGCGCCAGATTCTTGATGAGGTGCGACCAACACTTGTCGTCGGCGCGGGAGGATTCACCCAAGTTCCGCTCATGCAAGAGGCGGATCGTCGAAAACTGCCATGCGTCATTCATCAGCTCGACGCAGCACCGACGCTCTCGAATCGCGTCATCGCGCGACGTTGCCGATCGGTAACGACATCATTTGAGTATTCGTCGCCTCCGTTTGGGCGGAACGTACAAACGATGCGCGTGTCAACCCCTTGTCGCTATGCGGGCGTCGCCATTCCGGACAAAGAAGCGGGCGCATCGTATTTTTTTCTTGATCCGGCGCGTCCGATCGTCTTTGTGTTTGGCGGGGGAACAGGCGCGCTCTTGTTGAATCAAGCGATGGATATCGTCCGCGAACGTCTCCCGAATGTTCAATTCATCTTCGCGACAGGGGAGGGGAGAGGAGCACGCCTTGCCGCGGATCGTCGAACCGTGGTCAAAAAATTTTTGGACGAACGGGACATGCTCTTTGCGTATGCGGCGTCAGACGTCATTGTCTGTCGTGCAGGAATGGGAACGTTATCGGAACTCGCAGTGCTTTCTCGGTCGGCGATTGTCGTCCCAATCCCAAATTCGCATCAAGAGGAAAATGCGGAAGCCCTCAAAGAGGGGATCGTCGTCGTCGAGCAACGGGATGGATTCGAAGAGCATCTCAAACGGATACTCACGAGTGATCCACGACTATTGACGCTCGAAGCGCGTCAGAGCCTTGGTAAAACGCTCAACCGTCTTCTGCCGACGAGCGACGGAATGGAGTTGGCGGAAAGATGGCTCCACTTGATCAATATGTAGATTTTTTGTACCCTTCCGACGCAAGGGTTCGTAGCTTGCCGCCTCTGGCGGCACCCCGCCCACATTCAATAATCTTAAAAGTGGTGGCGGGGCAGTCGGTACTCATGGGTTCGTAGCTCAGTCGGTACCCGCCGCAAGCCGCGCGTCGCGCGGCAAGCTGGCGGGCCCGCCAAAATGCGTCGCTTTTGGCGGGGAGCATAAATTCGACTATGATGTATTACGTCTACGTTCTATATAGCAAAGTACATGATCGGTTCTACATCGGAATGACAAATGATCTGGATCGTCGTATAACAGAGCACCGATTCGGAACAACGTATACAACCTCAAGAATGAAGGATTTTCAATTAGTCTATTACGAAGCTTGTCGTGTGAAGGAGGATGCGACAGCTCGGGAGTCCCAGCTGAAAACAGGATTCGGTCGAGGATACCTTCGAAAAAGAGTCGCACATGATATTGTAAAGCGTTCAGTAGGACAATGAGTTAGTAGAGGAATGGGGTTTACACTTTTGGGTTCGTAGCTCAGTCGGTAGAGCAGTGGCCTTTTAAGCCAACGGTCGCGGGT
>CAYIQM010000063.1:0-4720 GCA_964365615.1 uncultured Gammaproteobacteria bacterium
TAGCACCCCCTCGTGAGAGTGGCAAGTACCCCGTTTTTCGGACACTTTTTCTCGTTTTGAACTGATGAATAATTTAATGATTGTATAGATTGCGGAGAACGGGTAAGCTGATTCGGATGTCCGGATCCACCGTTGGTAAAAACGCCGCATGGCTCATGGCGGCGACGACGCTCAATAAACTCATCGCGTTTGGCACGTTTGTGATGGTTGCGCGGCTTGCGGGCGTGAACGTCACGGGAACCTATTTTTTTGGCGTAGCCGTCACGTCCGTCTTCGTGATCCTCTCGGATCTCGGGATGACGCCGGTTGTGATTCGTGCAATTTCCGCGTCGCGAGAAGATGGCCCACGCCTGCTTGGCGCGGCGTTGCGCGCAAAGTTTTTTTTGATCCCCGTGGCGGTCGCCGCATCGCTTGGTTACGGCCTCTGGCGCGGCGTTGCGCCAGAAACATTCGCGACGATCGCGATCGCCTGTGCCGTTCTGTCTGCAGACGCGATCCATCTTGTTCTGTACGGCGCGCTTCGCGGACATCAAAATTTGCGCTTTGAAGCGGTTGGGATGTTTGTCGGCCAAGCGTTCACCGCAATGGTCGCGATCTCGATCGCGCTCATTCATCCGACAGCCGCTTGGCTTGTCACCGCGCTTCTCGTCGGAAGCGTCTGGAACGTTGTATGGGCAACGATACAGCTGCGTCGAGCGCACATCGTCATCGGTCGCCCGCGCCGCGCGGATCTGACGCGTCTCGGGATCGAAGCGCTCCCATTTGGCATTGCAGGGATTGCCGTTAAACTGTATTCGTATGTGGATAGTTTGCTTATTGAGAAGTTTCATGGCCTCACGGCCGTTGGACTCTACGCCGTTGCCTATAAGATGACGTACGCGCTTCAATTTTTGCCGCTCACATTCACGGCCGCGCTCTATCCTGCGCTCGCAAAACACTGGGCGGAACACGATCGCGAAAAACTCCGCGAAACCTTTCTCGGATCCATGAGACTTCTTGCGGCGATCGGTTTCCCGATTTCGGCCGGACTCTCCGCGCTTGCGCCACGGATCATCCCGCTCGCGTACGGCGCGAACTATGCAGGCGCAATTCCAGCATTTGAAATTCTTCCGTGGGCACTCCTTCCGATTTTTATTGATTTTCCGATCGGCGCACTTTTGAACGCGACGCACCGAGCCTATCTCAAAACGACGGCCATGGTCGCGACAATGATGCTGAACGTCGCGTTAAACGCGATCCTCGTTCCATCGCTCGGCCCCGTGGGAGCTGCGTGTGCGGGTGTTGCAAGTTTTTGGATTCTGATGTTTATTGGTTGGATATTTGTTGTGAAGGATGCTGGTGGCTGGATGGTCCTTGTGAGCTTGCTCATACGTGCGATGGTTTGCGCTATCTTGTCATGGATCGCCTGGGGCATCGTTGGAGCTCACATGCCGTTCGTTTTCGCGATTCTGTTTGGCACCGCGATTGCCATCCTCTCCGCGTGGATCTTTCATCTCATCTCGCTCGAAGATTTGAAGAGGCTTCGATGAACATATCCATGCCAATGCCGAAGATCGTACTTATCACGCTCGAATACCCCCCAGAACGGGGGGGAATTGCGCGTTATCTCGGCTCGCTTGTGACCGAATCCAAAGGGGCGATCGAAGTGATCGCGGAATCGTATCACGACATGACGGGACCGGGGCGCGTTCGAAAGGTCGTCCTATTCCGCGACACCTGGCCGCGCTGGTGGCCATTGGTTCACATCTGTAGACAACAGAGAACACGAAAACACGAAAACACGAAAACACAAGAGCACGAGAACACAAGAGCACGAGAACCTATTATACTCGTAAGTCATGTTTTGCCCGTTGGAACGGCGGCGTGGATTTCAAGATTGATGGGGGGACCAAAGTATGCCGTGCTGTTTCACGGTCTTGATCTCCGTTTGATTCAAAGTTTTTGGAAGCGATGGCTCGTGCGTCGCATTGCGCGAGGGGCGATGGCGCTCATTGTTAACAGTCGGGCGACAGAACGAGAACTGCAAAGAATTATTCCAGATGTGAGGCCCGAGATACTCACGCCGGGAGTGAGACGGCCGGCGACAGAGATTCCGACGAAACCCAAAACGGTTCCGCGTGTGATTTCCATCGCTCGGTTCGTCAGTCGCAAGGGATTGGACGTCGCGATTCAGGCCGTCGGACGCATACAAAAAGAATTTGACGTCGAATATGTCATTATTGGTGCCGGTCCGGATTTGAAACGGCTGGAAGATATCGCCAGCGTCTCGAACACAAGAATCAGATGGATTTCGAGGCCGTCGGATGAGGAAAAATGGTCGTGGCTCGCATCTTCAGACGTTTTTCTCTTGCCTGTCCGTGATGAAGGGAACGACGTTGAGGGATTTGGAATCGTATTTTTGGAAGCGGCATCGGTCGGCGTGCCTTCGATCGCGGGACGGAGCGGAGGAGCTACGGAAGCCGTTCTGGACGGAGAAACGGGGATTGTGGCATATCCATCAAGCGTTCAAGATGTCGAATCCGCGCTCCGAAAACTATTATGTGATGAACACGCGCGTCGCCGAATGGGTAAAAAAGCAAAAAAACGAGCAGAGACGGACTTTCAGTGGAGCGATCGGTGGGCCAAGCTCCAATCCATCCTATTTCCCGTTTCCTCCCGCACGTTTCCGTATCCTGCCAACGCATCGTCCGTTGCCGTTGTGATCCCCTGTTTTAATCATTCAAATATTTTACGACGCACGTTGAAGACCCTGATAAAACAAACGATCCTCCCAAAAGAAATTGTCGTCGTGGACGACGGTTCAACGGATGATCCGGAATCCGTCGCAAAGGAATTCAATGTCCGGTTTATTCGCTTCAACGTCAATCGTGGAGCATCGGCGGCCCGCAATCACGGTTTTCAAATGACAACGGCTCCGTATGTGATGTTTCTTGATGCGGATGTCGAATTGCGTCCGAATGCCCTTGAGCATCTCACAACGAAACTCGAAGCGCATCCCGAAGCGGATGTCGCGTATCCCAACTTTTATTGGGGCGCCAAACTCTTTCTCGCGGCGCTATGGGACATCGCCGAACTTCGTAAACGGAATTATATTCATACGTCCGCGCTGATTCGCCGCACCGCGTTTCCTGGATTCGACGAGCGTGTAAAAAAGTTTCAAGATTGGGATCTGTGGCTCACGATGGCGACACGCGGATCTCGTGGCATCTGGATCAACGACGCTCTCTATCGCATCGAGCCGCGACGAAACGGTATGAGCGTATGGCTTCCGCGTATCGCATATAAACTTCCGTGGCCGATTTTTGGATGGGTGCCGAAAGAGATTAAAAAATATCGTGAAGCGGAACGAGTGATTCGTGAAAAGCATCTTCTCTCTTCATGAAAGACCTCCGCATCGTGATTGTTTCGTGGAACGTCGAGAAACTTCTCGAACGATGTTTGCGATCGCTTCCAGACGCCTGTCGCGGTTTGGATTGGGAATGCGTGGTCGTTGATAACGCGTCACAGGATGATTCAGCAGGAGCAACCATTGCGGTCGCCACATCCATCCCACAGATCCGTATCATCGTAAACTCGACGAATCTCGGTTTTGGCCGCGCATGTAATCAAGGCTCGAGCTACGAGCTACGAGCTACGAGCTACGCCCGTCAGTATCTCTTTCTCAATCCAGATACGGTAGCTCCACCGGATTCGCTCACACGTCTCGTGAAGCTTGCGGATGAACGATCGAGGTCGGGCATCATCGGTCCGCGTCTCACCTATCCGGACGGGCGTCCGCAAGGAAGCGTTCGACGATTTCCGGACGTCTGGAGCCAAGCGGGCATTCTTCTGAAGCTTCATCGTCTATTTCCATGGTTTCCTGTCTTCCGCCGCTATGTTGCACAAGACGTTGATGCGACGCGAGAGCAACATGTGGAGCAGGTGATGGGTGCTTGCTTTCTGATGCGTCGCGAATGTTGGGAGGAAATCGGTGAATTTGACGAGCGTTTTTTTCTCTGGTTCGAAGAAGTTGATAGATGCAAGGCCGCGATCGCGAACGGATGGAACGTGACGTATCTCCCTCAAGTGAAGATCGTGCATCACGGAGGCGAATCATTTGCACAAGCGTTCACCATCCAAAAACAGCGATATTTCAACGACAGTTTGATCGCATTCTTTCAGAAGTGGCATCCGGGGTGGCGCGTGACATTTTTGAGACTCCTTGCGCCAATCTCGATCGCACTCGCCTCGCTCGTTGCGCTTTGGAGACGTCCAGCTGCGCCGTGGATCGCCGTCGTCGTTGGCGTGGAAACGTTTTCGGCTATTGCGACGTTTCATCCGATCGTTGATTCGATTGGAACGATCCTAGCGGCGTTTATCGTCGCCATCCTCGGTTGGAAAAAACCAACGATCGGTCTTGGGGTATTGTTGCTCGAGCTGCTCATCGGATCAAAAGGCGGATTGCTTCAATATGGAACTTTTCCGCATACGATCAATGGCCGCGTGATCCTCACCGCCGCGTTTTGTGTCGGATGGATGATTGATGTCATTTCCAACAGACGGAAGAGCAACCGCGGGGGCCTGCCCCTACAGGAATATGTTCGGGGACGAATGTCTTATTTCATCCTATTCATCTTGATCGCATTCGCCACGATGCGCGGCATCCTTCTTGGGAATGCGGACGTGTATCACGACGCGAATGCGTGGGCGTATCTCGCGATGCTTTTCCCCGTCGTTGATC
>CAYIQM010000064.1:0-4648 GCA_964365615.1 uncultured Gammaproteobacteria bacterium
GTTACAAGACGAAACAGTATCACACAAACTTCCCCCGAAGTCGCGCCACGCGAACAAGAATCATCGCTTTGATGACCTGTTTCCACATCTTGACATACTCGTTGAGTCCTTTCCAGACCCCAACTTTTTGCATCTTGCGCCTAATTTTGAGGCCAGAAAGCTCAACCGTCCCATACGGAAGATCGTTGCTGCGACAATAATAATTCAGTGCGCCTTCGACCATGAATCCTTGCAGATACGCGTCGGGAATGTTTTCGAAGACGCTTCGCGACATCGCTCGCTCGCCGCCGATGAGCGGGAGATGCGCCGCAAGTTTCATCCCAAACCACCCTCGATCGCGAATGCCCACGCACATCGAAAGCCGTCCGGTGCGGACCGGCTCAAGAATCTTCGTGAGGTGTTCGACGGCTAGGCCTTTCAAATCCGCGTCCAGAAAAAAGAGGATGGGCGCATCGGTGTGCGCAACGCCATGCAGCATTGCCGAACCCTTCCCGTGCTTCCATGGGAATTGATGCACGAGCGTTGCGCCGGATTGTTTTGCAATCTCCGCGGTTTTGTCCGTCGAACCGTCGCTGATCACGATGACGTCACGAAAGAGTTTGGAAGCAACGAGCGTCGCGACAATCGGTCCGATCGTCTGCTCTTCGTTATACGCGGCAACGATCGCTGCCACAGATTTTTCATTCAGCATAGACAAGAGATTGATATACAGATTCGACACGATCCGTGACTGATTCCCAAGAATAACGTCGTTTGATGACGTCGCGCGCGCGCTCTCCGCGTTCATGTACCAATTGCGGATCTTGCACGAGCCACTGAATCATATCACGAAGCGCCTGAATATCCCCGGTTTTGAAGGTAATTCCGGAATGATCTATGAGCTCCAGATTTTCCGGAATGTCGCTCATGAGGACAAGTTTGCCGTGCGACATCGCTTCGAGAATCGAAACGGACAACCCCTCGCTGCGTGAAGCATGAATCATGGCATACGAATGCGCGACGAATTCGTTGAGATGCGAACCGGTCTGGCGTCCGGCAAACACGACGCGCCCATCTTTTGCCGCAAGGCGTTCGAGGCGTTCGAGGTATTCCTGCTCCGATGGCGCCGCCCATCCGATCACAAGCAGTTTTTTGTCCGTTTCAACGCCCGCGAATGCCACAAAAACGTCCTCGATCGCTTTTTGCGGAACGAAGCGACTCAACGTGAAAAAATATTTTTCCGGTTCGAGCCCGAATTGCGCGAGTGCCGTCGTGCCTGGGCGTCGCATCGGAATCTCAACGCCGTTCGGAATATAGATGACATCTGCGCCGAACATCTTGCGACAAAAGAGTTGAATGACGTGCGAAACCGCGATCGTCGCGTGTGGAAATGCGACGGCCGTCCATTCTCCATACGCAAGATACGCGCGCGCGAACAATCCCCATTTTTCGTGAAATTGATCGCGACTATGGAACGTAACGATGACGTTTGTCCACGGCGCGAACATGCGCGGGATCCACGAGAGCGTTGAGGGGCCGACGCCGTGATAATGGATGGCGTCGTAACGGCCACATAGCGCATGAACGGTCGAGAGAAAGGTATGTGTGATCGCATCAAGATGCTTTCGTTTGATCGTGGGGATTGTGATGAGACGGATGCCGTTCCAGTATTTCTTTCGCTCCGGATTCGTATACGAACGCACGTAGACGGTGATGTGATGCCCACGCGCGGCGAGGCGCCGTGACAGTTCCTCAACGTGCGCCTCAATTCCCCCTCCCTGCGCGGCGGAGGCCGGAATCCCCTTGCATCCGATCATGGCGATGCGGAGCGCGTGATGTTTCATGAATGTTCATCCGCCATCGTAGCGCATGAACTGAATTTGATCCATTTATTCCGTTCAACGATGTGGGTTCCACAACCACTCTGTATTGGTGCTTTTTGCAATGTCCGTAGGCGAACACACCTCAAGTTGTTGTAGCAGATTGATATTTTTGCCTTGGCGGAATACGGCACGATCACGGTCGCGTGGTGGTAACGCGAGATAAAACGCGCGTTGAACGAATGACGAGCAGACAAAATTTTCTAGCGTCACGCCTTTCCGTATAAAAAAATCGGACATATCGAAACCACTGATGCGCGCAATCAGGGCCGACAAAAAATAGCTGTACATCCTTCTATAATCATAGGGCGTGTCCACTTCGTTTAAAAAGAACCCGCGAATTTTCTGCGTATGCTCTTCCGTCAGGCCTGGCAATCTTTTCACGCCAATACGATTGATGCCCAACCTGTTCACATAGTTGTGAAGGCAATGAATCTCAATCCCCGCATCTTGCGCTTCAATGACAAGCACGATGCGATTTTGTGTATCCGCATGCATGATCTCAAAAATCATTCCCACGTGGCTCCAGTACGAACGCGTCACATAACGCACGAGTTTCGAGAGGGTTTTTACGTTTTGAATGAACAGAATGTCACCAACCTCCAGGTTTGACACCAACCCATTCCACGTTGTATATCTCGCTCGTTTCATACATGAGGCCTTATCGCTCATTCCAGATCCATTGGCAGTTGATGCTCTTCGCGATGTCTGCCGGGGTCGTGAGCTCTTGGAGTTCGATGGGCGTGCCGCCAGATTGTCGAAAGATCAGTTTTGCGCGATTGTTCCAATTAGATGCATCGTAGAATGCCTTTTGGATCAAGCCGCTACAGGAAAAACGTTGGCGTACAAGAATATATTTCCGAATACGCTTCGAAAGCCATGCGAAGAAAAAATCAGCGATTGGTATGCGATAATACGGCGTATCGACGTTCATGAGCATAAACGATCGTACGCGATGACGGATCATCGGGTTCATGGTGTGCACACGCTTGATCCCAACGTCATAGAGATCTGGCCGTGAGAGGTACTTGTCGAGGCGATGGATCTCAACGCCTCGGCGCATTGCGTTGCGCAAGCCCAATTGAATAGATTCTTCAATAATATCGTGGGTATATCCCATGATCGGATTTTTTGCGAATACCACCAATGCCGAATGATCCCAGTAGCTCTCTGTGATTTGACGCAATAACAAGCGTCTAAAATTTTTTTTATGGTGTACGAGGACGATATCCGTCGCCAACAGTAGCGGAATTGCGCCGTGAATTTTTTCGAGAGGTGTCAGAACTCGTCTGTGTGCATGCCGATATTGAAATCTAGCTATTTTACGCATATACTCTGTAAACACAGTATGTCACATAAACGGAAAACGGACTCGTTTGAATCGCAATTTTCTCTGAAGTGGCTCGACCGACTCCCCACACCGATTTTTATCCTCAACCAAAAAGGAAAAATCAGCTTTTGTAATCTTGCTGTCGAGGAACTGATGGGCCACTCGCGCGTGGACATTGTTGGCGCAGGCCTCGATGTATATGTCGCGCGATCTGATTCTCAGCGTTTCTTACGTGACGAACTCAAACTTTTTCGTGGCACCTCGCTTGTGCGGGTGAAGTATACCATTGTTCGTAGAAACGGTGATCTGATACATACGATTACGGATTTGAGTCCGATTTTTGACTCGAAACAACAAAAAGTGCAATTTATTATTGGCATCGTTCTCGAGACCACACGCGCTCGATAAAGCGTGTTTTGAAGCTCTCAAATCAGCACTCTCCGACGAAAACAATTGATCGTGTGGTCATTGACCATGCCCACGGCCTGCATGTGGGAATACACGACCGTCGGTCCGAGGAATGTGAATCCTCGTTTTTTGAGATCCCTTGACCAGATAGCGGCTTGATCGATGTATGTGGGGTAGTCCTTCATCGTCCGCAGCGTGTGGATGATCGGTTTTCCGCCAACCCACGACCACATGTACTTCGAGAATGAGCCAAATTCTTCGCGAACCTTCAAAAATTGTTTCGCATTGTTGATTGCTGCTTCGATTTTTTGGCGATTGCGAATAATTCCCGCCTCATTCATCAAACGCGTGATGTCACGCGTGCCAAATCGTGCGGCTTGTTCTGCATCAAATCCAGCGAACGCGTTTCGAAAATTCTCACGTTTACGTAAAACAATCCTCCACGAGAGTCCTGCTTGGAACGATTCGAGAACGAGGAATTCGTAAATTTTTTTGTCGTCATGCACCGGCACGCCCCACTCCGCATCGTGATATTCTACATAGAGCGCATCATCCTTTGGAAGCCACGGGCAGCGTTGGAGCGGCCAAACTTTTTTGTGGATTGTGGACATAGCGATTGTTCTTTCCCTCACGGATACACGTTCACACTTTTGGGTCTTTACTGCCTCGATCAATGAATGGCTACCTCGCCAACTACATCCATGAGTTCACTTCGTTTGTCCTGAGAGAACAAACGAACGAAAAGACATTCAACCGAAGGCGTTTCAATCATGTGACAATCTGTTCTCAAACTTTTTTGCTGGGTTCTGCTCTCTCCGAGCAGGGCGGCTGGCTTGGCCTCTATTTTTTGCTCAAACGGAACGGGAACGGAAGCAGGCGGGCAATTCGCCTCAGGCGGACCCCCCAACCCCCACGGCCGCCTCATGCTCAGTCGTCTTTTCCTCCCTCATAGGATATCCTATGAGGGAGTTTTTATTTATTCTTAGCCAAAATACATGAAAAACAAAAAGAAAAAGCGGCGGTCACAAAGCCAAACCCCACCAAATCTGTA
>CAYIQM010000065.1:0-4617 GCA_964365615.1 uncultured Gammaproteobacteria bacterium
TCGTTCAGCGTTTGAAACTGTTCTTGCATGTCTTCCATCCCCGCGTTTTGAATGTCCTCCAAATTCGTCGCGGCTTTGAGCGTTGCAATGACTTTTTGAATGGTCTCAAGTGCGGCCGTGCATTCGACTGGGATCGTCACGCCCTTTGACGCCTGTTTCTCAAAATACTGTCGCGTGCGTGTGATGTGGTTTTCCATCTGCTTGGACCCACGCTTCATCTGCTCGAGCTGCTTTTGTTCCATCTCTTTGCGTCGAGATTCCATCTCTTTCTGTCGTTTTTCTTCTTCTTGCTGCCGTCGTTGCATCTCTTTTTCGTTCATCCCAGCTGGTTGTGCCTCGCGTTGTTGATCGCCTTGTCGCCAAGAATCGTCACCGTACGGATGACCTTGCTGCCCGTTTTGTCCCTTTGGATATTTGTCCTGTGGATAACCTTGTGGATATTGTCCTGTTCCAGATGCGCCACCTGGCTGTCCCTGTATATCTGATCGCGGTTGACCGTAAGTTGGAGGGTATTGTCCCTGTGGATATTGTCCTGTTCCAGATGCGGTACCGGGCGGCATTTTGCCGGGTTCGGCCGCGTATTTGTCCCAATTCGGTTGAGATCCACGGGACGGAGTAGATGAAGAATATTGCGCAAGACGTCGTGCTTCACGAGCATAGCTCGATGGCACGGTCAGTGCCGCCGCAGCACCGATCGTGAGCGCGATGGCGCATGAGACGATGGGGCGACGCAACAGTTCTGCCCAAAGGGATGTTTTCATATATGGGAAGTATAGCACAAAGCAGGGTCAAGGTCTTTTTTCACGCACGGGTTTTGAAGTTTTCCATAATCCATCGTACATCGCACGCATGAGTTCCGCGTGCTCCTGTGACGTGACGAGCAGGACATAGCCGCTTTGCAAACTGGAGATGTACATCACGCTGTGATCATACAAAAAAATCGTTGAACGAAAACGTCCATGCATGGCGTGAGGAAGGAGACGGACATTTGAATATCCGCGGTACGATCTCGCCATGATCTCAGGCTTCAGGGGTTCTTCCCATAAGTTGCGCGTCGTGATCTTGCGCGCGGTGCGCTCGTTGATGTATCGCTGTGAGAATGCCTGGCCCACCTGCCAAAAAAAGTTGTCTTTCGGCGCGATCGAATCAATATGCCGCGAGGAGGCATACAGCGTATCCATCACCACCTGTTTCATCGCGGCGACTCCCTGATAAAACGTCACCACGGGAATTCCTTCCTGGGGATGCAATGCTTTTTCTAGCTTGGGGATCCATTCGCGAAATTCTTCCGCCAGCGCGTTGAGTTCTGCATGGCGCAGATCAATCATGGTGAGCAGTTTTTTCGGCGGCTCGGCCTGAAGACGATGTGTCCCATACGATGGAATCGTGTGCAGGAGTCCCCGATCTTTGAGTTGCCGTACGGCGTAGTAGAGCGTGGGACGCTTTACGCGCGTTGCGGCGAGTAGTTCGGATGCGGTGAGTGCTTCATGTGCCTGAAGCGTGAGATAGATTTCAATCTCAGACCCCGAAAGGCCGAGTTTCACAAGCAGATCTTTGATGGGAGGTTGCATAGTTGTCTAATCGTTATTAACACACATTGTACACATCACGGGCTTTCGATACAACACAATCAGATCCTTCACAACCTCAAACCCTCAACCAAAGGAAACGCACATGAGCACTCTGACGTCTCATATGTCTCCAGCCCCGTTCAACGTCATTTTCTGGGGCGTCTGTGGCTCAATTCCCGCTCCGCTGACCGGCCAAATGGTCGAGAATAAACTTCTCTCTGCGCTGCGTATTGCGCACGCATCGGGAGAATCGCTCCCAACGAATGATGAAGATCTCCGCGCGTGGATGCGTCGCGTGCTCCCGTTCCCGACGCGCTTCACGCATGGAGGAAACACGACTTGTGTCGAAGTGTCCTGCGGCGAAGAGCTCCTCATTCTCGATATGGGGACCGGGCTTCGTGGGCTCGGTATGAAGCAACAGCGGGAACTCTTTCGAACGCGGAAGCTTCGCGGCACGATTTTGCAGAGTCACATGCACTGGGATCATATTCAGGGCGTGCCGTTCTGGGGACCGCTCTACGTGCCGCGCGATATCTACGCCTGCGATTTCACCTTCTTTGGCGGCAAAGCGTGGGACGCGCAGCTCGAGATCGTGCTCGCGGGCCAAATGAACCCGCCGGTTTTCCCGGTCAATATACAGGAGCTTCGACAGACGGCCATGCGCATGGAATTTCAGACCGTGTGGGATGGACGGAAGATCGAAATTCCATCCGCGTGCGGCCCGATCCGCGTGCTCGCAAAAAAGCTCTTTCACCCGCAAGAAACGTTCGGATACCGCATCGAGTTTGCTGGGAGGGTGCTCGTCTTTACAACCGACCACGAGCCCTATGCGGATGGAATTCCAAATGGACTCCTCGCGCTCGTTGCAGGCGCTGATCTTTGGATCACAGACTGCCAATACACGCATGAGACGTATCTCGGACAGGACGGTGTCCAGAAGTTTGGTTGGGGGCACTCATACCCCGAGTACATCGCGCGGGTTGCGAAAGAGGCAAAGCCAAAAAGCGTCCTCACGACGCATCACGACCCCGGGTCAAGCGATGAACTCATTCTCCACATCGCGGCGCGAGTCGCAGAGCTCTCGGGGATCCCAACCACGGCTGCGTATGAGGGACTCACGGTCTCTCTCGCGTAAACCGCTCGCGCATCTCTCGTCCCACCCTTCGCGAAGGGTGGGACGATTTTTATCTACACGATGGTCAATCCCATCTGCCGCGCTGTGCCCTCGACTTGCTTGACCGCCGCCTCGATCGTGTGGCAATTCAGATCTGGCAACTTTTTTTCTGCGATGTCACGAATTTGCTGCTTCGTTACTTTTCCGACCTTCTCTTGAAGCGGTTTGCCCGAACCCTTCTCAATCTTCGCCGCCTTTTTGAGCATCTCCGCGACCGGCGCGATCTTCAAAATGAAATCGTACGAGCGATCCTCGTATACGGTAATGATGCACGGCACGACTTCGCCGCGGCGGTCAGCCGTCGCGTCGTTGAATCGTTTGCAAAACTCCCCAATGTTCAATCCTTGCGGGCCGAGCGCGGTGCCGACCGGCGGCGCTGGATTTGCCGCGCCACCCACGATTTGAAGTTTGATGAGTGTTTTTACTTTTTTGGCCATAATGGTCTACGAAATTACGACATGGTCTACGAATGTACGAATGGCTCATACGAATGTACGAATATTCGTATATTCGTGCACATTCGTACATTCGTAGGCCATCACACTTTTTTAATTTGAGTAAAGTCGAGTTCGAGCGGGGTTTCGCGGCCGAACATCGAGACGAGAACTTTCACCTTACCCCGCGCGCCGTCAATGTCAATCACCTTGCCTTCGAAGCCCTTGAACGGCCCGTCGCCGATCTTAATCGGCATGCCGACCTGCACGTCAATCGAGTAGCTCGTTTCTTCGGTCGTATTCATGCGTTTCATGAGCGCTTGGACCTCTTTGTCCGACATGGGCGTCGGTACGATGCCCGTGCCGATGAAGCCCGTGACGTTCGGCGTATTGCGCACGACATACCAGGAGTCATCCGTGACGATCATCTCGATCAGCACATAGCCCGGGAAGATCTTTTCCTCAACGAGCTTGCGTTTGCCGTTTTTGATCTTAATCTTTTTTTCCGTGGGAACGAGGATATTAAAAATTTTGTCCTGCATGCCCATCGTCTCGATGCGGCGCTTCAGGTTTTGCGAGACATTTTCCTCGTATCCCGAGTACGTGTGGATCGCGTACCATCGGCGGCCGAGCTCAAGGGTTTGTTTTGGCATACCCGGTACTACAAATGTGAATGATACTCAATTATTTTTTAGTTGGATCGGTGTCGTGTCGATTGGCGTCACTTTGACGGATCCGCTCCCCGGAGTCGTTTGGATATCTTTCAAATCAAGCGTTGGTGTTTTTGCCGCTGGCGACGTTTCGACCGGCGTTGAAGTCGCAGGCGGCGCGGTCGGAGCGACCAGCGCTGCACTCCGTTGCGTAATCGCGACGTCCACGAGTTTCGTGAAGCCAAAATCGAGCGTGGCGAAAAAGACGGCAACGACAAGGCTCGCGCCGACGACGAGCGCGCTGTAGCGGGTCGTTTCTTTTCTGCTCGGCCACGAGACTTTGCGGATTTCCTCCCGCGTCCCTCGGAGATAGGCAAGTAGTTTCTCCATATACCATTGGTTCTTAAAAAGCCCCTTCCCCGGGCTCGTACAGAGAGGATAGCAGAGAGCGGGGGAGTTGACAAGAGTGCCCATTCATGGTAGGGAATACGCATTCCCCGCGCTCCTGCGGTGAAAGGTCTCTGACAATCTGCCAAGACCATTTGTGTGGGCGATCCCATGCGTGTGGCAAAGAGGCACCATGGACGAATTGATTTCAACCAGGCCGTTCTCGATTGCGCACTTCACCAGCGCCAAAAAGCGCGGACTCCTCATCGTCACCTTCGCACAGGGGGAGGGCGATGTGGCACAACGCGTGAAAATGGCGGAAGAGACCGTGGAAATTGCCGAAGCACTCCGGCTCGGCGACCACCCATTCTTCTCGCGCATCGACATCGTCGTGCCGACGA
>CAYIQM010000066.1:0-4603 GCA_964365615.1 uncultured Gammaproteobacteria bacterium
TTTTCATGTTTTCATGATCTTGTGATTGTATGACTCCCCGCCTTCGCGTCCGTTTTGCGCCCAGTCCCACGGGTTTTTTGCATATTGGCAGTCTGCGAACCGCGCTCTATAACGAACTCCTCGCAAAGCGACATGGCGGCGATTTTATCCTTCGCATCGAAGATACGGATCAGACGCGCGCCGTCGAGGGTGCGGTCGAGAACATCTGCCAATCGCTGAAAACGATCAACGTCATTCCGAACGAAGGGGTGTGGATTGATGAAAAGGGCAAGATCATCGAGCGCGGCGAGCGTGGGCCGTATTTTCAATCGCACCGAAAAATAAAACACTTTGAGTACGCCATGGAGCTTGTAAAAATGGACAAGGCGTATCACTGTTTTTGTTCCGTGGAGCACTTAGAGGAATTGCGCAAAACGCAACAACTCGCAAAAAGACCCACGATGTATGACGGAGCCTGTCGCGCGATCCCATTTCCAGAAGCCCAAAAGCGCGTCGAAGTCGGCGAGTCGTATGTGATCCGTCTCAAACTTCCGAAGCGCGGTACGATTACCGTCACGGACGAGATTCGCGATGACGTGACATTTGACTGGGAATGTATTGATGATCAGATCATCATCAAATCCGATGGATTCCCGACGTATCATCTTGCTGCGACGTGCGACGACCATGACATGGAAATCACGCACGTCATCCGCGGCGAAGAGTGGCTTCCGTCCACGCCAAAGCATCTCTTCATCTCTGATGCGTTTGGATGGGAACTGCCGAAATTCGCGCATCTCCCGCTTCTTCTCAATCCAGATAAATCGAAGCTCTCAAAACGCCAAGGCGACGTCGCGGTCAATGACTATCTCGCGAAGGGCTATCTTCCCGATGCGCTCGTGAATTTTATCGCCCTGCTCGGATGGAATCCGACAGGGGATCGAGAGATCTATTCGCAGGATGAGCTGGCGGCCGTGTTTGATCTCAAAAAAATCAACAAAGCCGGAGCCGTGTTCAATCTCGAAAAACTGAATTGGTTGAATCAGCACTATCTCCGCGCGATGCCGCAAGATGACTATCTCGCGCTCGCGCATCCGTTCATTGCAGACAAAACGGACGATCATTCGTTTGCCGACCGCGTGCTCCTTCTTGTTCGCGCTCGCGCGACCTTCCCACAAGACGTCGAACATCTCACAGCGGCTTGCTTTCAATCTTCATTGGATTATTCCCGAGTGAATCTCCTCTGGAAAACAGAGACAACGGAACAGGCGATCGATCGGCTTTGTGCCATTCGAGATTTTTTGACGTCTGTCACGGAAACAGAATGTACGTCTGTCACGGCCGCACAGACGTTTGAAGAACGTTTGAAAACGCTCGTCCAGTCGCGCGGATGGGGAAACGGAGACACCTTTTGGCCGCTTCGCGTTGCGCTCTCCGGCGCAGAAAAATCGCCAACTCCCTTTGAGCTCCTCGCGGCATACGGCAAGGAGCGAAGTCTTGGGAGGATTGATGATGCGATATCGTTTTTGCGAAGAACAGAGTGAACGAGGTATACTCGTCACATGCGATTCAATCGAAGTTTGCTTGCGTGGGGGATTATTTTTTTCATTTTTTTTGTTTCACATTCACCGCTCCATGCGGAAGAAAACGGCGACTCTTTGAAAGATCAGGTTCAGGATTTGAACTCGCAAGTGAAGAAAAAAGAGTTACGCGTCAAAGAATTGGACGGAGTCATCGTCGGATATAAGAAGAAGATCGTGGAGCAAGAAGCAAAGCACGCGACGCTCGAGAACCAAGTTGTGCTTCTTGATACCCGTATCCGCACCAAAGAATTGGATATCGAACGAGCGAAGATCGCTCAAGAAGCGCTCCGGCTCGAAATTGAATCGCTTGAAAAAGACATTGAATCTCAAACTCGACGAATCGCAAAACAGAAAGATTTGTCTGCCGAGCTCATTCGACGCATGCGCACGATGGACGATGTTTCGCCGCTCGAAGTGTTGCTCACAAAAAAATCGCTATCGGCATTTTTTAACCGATTGACGGAATTGAAACGTCTCGAAGGAGATTTGACCGATACGCTTGAAAAAATACAGAACAGCAAAAAGGCTCTCGAAGCGAAGAAAGCGGATCGTGATGCAAAACGCATCGCGTTGATTGAGGATCGCAGACGCCTCACACGGGAACAGCTCGCACTCGAGACCGAACGGGGATACAAAACGTCGCTTGCGTCCGCAACGAAGCTCAAACAGTCGGAGTTCGAGCGAGCGCTCTACGAACTGCGCGAGCAGCAGCAATCCGCCGCGGACGACATTGCGACGCTTGAATCGAAACTCAAAGAGAAGCTTGCTTCCATTGATGAAGCGCTGGCGCGCGGAGACATTCTCTTGAATTGGCCGATCACTCCCCAAAAAGGGATTTCCGCGCATTTTCATGATCCGACGTATCCGTTCAGGCATCTTTTTGAGCACCCGGGGACAGATATTCCGACGCCTGTCGGCACCTCTGTCAAGGCCGCGGCGGGCGGATATGTTGCATGGACGAAACGCGGCAGATTGTATGGAAATTACATCATGATCATCCATCCGGGAGGCATTGCGACGGTGTACGCGCATCTTTCAAAATTTCTCGCGAAGCCGGACACCTACGTGGACCGCGGCACGGTGATCGCCCTCTCCGGCGGACGGCCGGGTGATGAAGGCGCGGGGCTTTCGAGCGGTCCGCATCTTCATTTTGAAGTGCGGAATGGCGGCATTCCAGTCAACCCGGAAAATTATTTGCCGAGCATCTCCGGCGATGATGAGTAATATCCTTCACATATGAGACATCTTGCCAACTCCGCAATCATTCTCGCGTTCCTCCTCGCGCCCATGAGGGTTTTTGCGATTACGTATGACATGGTCGTGGATGCGACAAGCATCGTCACCGTGCCATCGAAGCCGCATGTCGGACAAATCGCGAAAGTGTATGTCACGGTTCACAGCATCGGCAAGGAGGACGTAGAAGGAATCGTGGTGTGGAACGACGGAGACAAGCTCATTGGACGAAAATCGCTCTCCCTTAAGGCAGGCGGAAGCGATGAGGATGTATGGACAACGTGGTTTCCGACAACGTCCGGGACGCATCTCATTCGCGTGAATATCGTGAACGATCCGGGATATCCGGATGCATCACCGGAAAATAACGTCGCAGAACGCGCGATCGTTGTGGAAGGAGATCCAGCAACTTCGACGAAACAACAGACGAGTCTCACAACAACCTCGACCGCGGCCGTGTCAGTGACAACCTCGACAACAGCGCAGACGATTCCAGTTACATCATTGACCACACAGAAGAGCGCGGCGGCACCACCAACGGGTCAACAAACAACGAGCGTAGCAACATTCCTCGGCAAGCAATCCTCGCGCGCGCGGTCGTCGTGGGTTTTAAACCCGCCCCCTACCGTGGCAAAGAATGCGCAGGAGACGCGGACGAAGGCAGAAGGTGGCCGTGACATGGTTGTCGCAGTTCCAACAACAACGATGCTCGCAATAGCGACGTCCGTCACTCAAATAAACGAACGAGCGGAACGTGCGCAGAGCGCCACATCGTCGCTCACGCCAAAAAAGAGCGAGGTGATCAACGCATCTAAGCCGCGTACACCATTCAATCTCGAAACCGCACTTTGGATCGGAACGACGGCAGGAGCGCTTCTCGCAGTATTGTTCTACATCATCGCCCGACGCAGAGACGAACGGTCATCAGACTGAATCGTGTCGAGAATGGTCGTAAGTTCTTCCTGCGTTGATACGCGCACGAGTTTTGCGCGCGCGTCATTCCAGTCCAGATGCGGCGCTTCGTTTCGTAATTCTTTTTTGAAATAGTAGGCGAGGTGTTTTCGGAACTTCATCAAGCCACGCTCCCCGTAGCGGTCAAGATGGAGCTGCGCGTGCTGACGAACGACGGCGACACGCGAATCAAGATTTGGTTTGCTGACGTTTTCATGCTCTTGTGATTTTATGATCTCGTGAAATATCCACGGATTTCCGAGCGCGCCACGGCCGATCAACATACCGTCCGCTCCGCTGCGACGCAACGCCTCTTGCGCGATTTCCGGCGTTGTGATATCACCGTTCACAAGCACGGGAAGCGACGTGCGTTGTTTTGCTTCGCCGATGCGATCCCAATTCGACGTGCCACTATATCCCTGCTCCTTTGTGCGTCCGTGGATCGAGATCAAACTTGCGCCAGCGTCCTCAATCACCTTCACGAAGTCGAGCACGTCCGTGTCACATGACCATCCCAGCCGCGTCTTCACGCTGATGGGGACGGCCACGGCGGCTTTCATCGCCGTGATGATCGCGCTCGCGCGTTGCGGCTCTTTGATGAGAAACGCCCCGTTGAAATTCGAGACGAGATTGTAGACCGGGCATCCCATATTGATATCAATCCCATCCGGATGGAATTTTTCCTCGATGATGCGCGCCGCTTCCGCCATGACTGCGGGTTCACTCCCAAAAATTTGTTGGATGACGGGACGCTCGCGATCATCGAGCCGCGCCATTTCGAGCGTCTTCGGATTCATCCGCACGATCGCTTCGGACGACAACATCTCGCGGAACATGATGGGCGCGCCGTGTTCTTT
>CAYIQM010000067.1:0-4569 GCA_964365615.1 uncultured Gammaproteobacteria bacterium
TAACACATGTATTGATCCGGTAATTTCATCTGTAATAAGCCTAGATTCTCCAATGACCTCTTTCAACCTAATCATATCGATATACTCCGTACATTCAATAGACCCGCGTGAATAATTATCACCATCGAAGACGACTCTCAAGTTTGGCATAGGTTCTTGCGAAAGAAAATGAGCTTCAATCCTTCACATCGCAAACCGACACTCATCGTTGTCGAAAATTCACCTCGGAACGTTTCTGTGGAAAATAAAACGGCAAGTCATAATTGTTCACGCGGGTCTAATAATCATCACGGGTTTATCATCCTGTTTTTTGAAAATCACACAATCCCCGCCAAGTGTTAATAGAACATCTTTGTCGTTATGACGAACTTTTCGTGCCAAAAGTCCACGCCGACGATTCGCAGTAACTTTTTTCGTATAAAATACCTCATCAAGTTTCAGTTCTTTGATCATTTGACGAATCAGCGTCAAAACAAAAAACTCATCTTTACATCCGACCAGAGATGATATTTGTCGTTCTCTCAATTTATATGTGATAGCAACATCATAAAAATAGTGGTAATCAAGACCGCAACAGATTGCGATAGTCTCATCGCTATCTTTACCAATTATTTTTAGCGCGAGATACCTATCGAAAATGCTTTTGGCATCAATCTTTTTTTGTTTATGTGTCTTCATACAGTTATTTCGCGCCTGCGTCGCGATAGACCGCTTCGAGTGCCGTGAGATGCGCTTCCCACGTAAACGATGCTTTGATTTTCTGACGACTTGACTCCCCCATCCGCGCCTGTGTCTCGTCCGGAAGTTTGTCGAATCGTTCAAGTGCCTGCGCCCATGCGGATACGTCATGTGCCGCGACAAGAAGACCGTTATCCTCATGCGTGACGAGTTCCGGCAATCCGCCGATGTCCGAAGCGAGAATCGGAAGTCCGAACGCCATGGCTTCGAGAACCGCGAGTGGCGCATTCTCATACCAAACCGACGGCGTGAGAACGACGCGCGCGCGGCACCAAAGATCTCTGTCGCGATCGCGGTGGACAAAGCCCAAAAATTCCACATTTGTCGCGCCAAGCGACGTCGCGAGAGATCGCAAGCGGCCTTCTTCTGGACCGATCCCAGCGATCCGAATCCGTATCTTGGGGACGGTTGCGGCCGCACGGACGAGAACGTCAAATCCTTTTTCAACCGAGAGACGGCCGACCGCAAGCGCATATCCCCCGTCGCGCGTGGCGATCGACTCCGGGATTTCAACAGCGTTTGGGATCACCACCATCTTGGATGGCGGTTCGCCCCACGCAATCATCTTCTCCGCCAAAAATCGAGACGGGCAGATGAACGTGTGAATTGTTCGCTCGTATAATTGCATGGCTTTTGTCATCCCCATTTCAAGCGCCGCGAGGACATTGCCCGCTGCAAACGACGTCAGGCAGTGGTGTTTGACCGCTTCGAAATATCGCCCGCCCTTACACCGCTCGCACGGTGCGCCCTCGGTGAACATCGTGTAATTCGGACAGGCAAGCTTGTAATCATGAAGCGTTTGCACGCATGGAATGCCGAAAGCGCGGATGGGGCCGAGAATCGAACTCGAAAGATGATGATAGATGTTGTGCAGATGAATGACATCTGGCCGGATCTCGCGAAGCGCTTGGGAGACTGCGGTGCGCGCTTCGCGGTTCCAGAGGTACGACATGCCTTTCCGAATATCTTTCCGAAGTCCTTCTTGGATCGAATAGTCAAAACGCTCGACAAATCTCGTCGCATCTTGCGATGGTACATTATCCGGCGAGCGCGTCGAAAACGCATGCACCTCATGCCCCTCTTCTCGTTGATGCGCCATGAGCGCGTGGAGCATGGTTTCCGCCCCGCCGCGAAGGTCGAAAAACTTGTTGATGTGAAGAATTCTCATGCGAGGAGTTTACGATACACCGACGCATACGCCTTCACCATTTTCTCGATCGAACAACAACGCTCAATCTGGTCACGCGCCTCTTCAGCACGTTTCAGGGCGGATGCAGGATCTGCGAGAACCGCGTCAATGGCATGCGCAAGAGCTGGAACATCTCCGGGCGGAACAAACGCGACCGAAGAGGCATCAAACACTTCATGAAACGCCGGAAGATCGGACGCGATGATCGGAACCGCCGCCGCAGCCGCTTCGAGGAGCGCGAGTCCCGACCCTTCCCAGAGCGACGGAAAACAAAAGAGATCGGCGTCGCGAAGCAGCAGACCGACGTCCGTGCGATACCCGAACCAGCGGATCCGAGGTGCGATCCCGAGACGGTCCGCGAGCGCAGAGAGTGCGCGTTTGAACTGCCCGATTCCGACCACGTCAAGCCTCCACGGACGCTTCACAAACGCAAGGGCTTTGAAGAGCGTCGCGTGACCTTTTTGTGATTCCAAACGCCCGACGACGAGGAGACGTGGGACATCAGAAAACGGTCTCGTTGAGCGAATGGCGATCTTCTCGAGATCAATCCCGTTCCGGATCACACGGATGCGTTTTACCGAGATTCCCTCTTCCTCGGTCATGTATCGTTTGACCGTTGCCGAGACTGCGATCTCAATGTCGGTTGCGAAAGACAACCCGTAATTCAATCCACGTTGCAGCGTTCCATATTCCGGATGCACATTATGTTCGGTTGTCACGAGTCGCGCGCGCGGAAAGACGGAGAGCGCCGCAAGCCGCCCCCACAGATCCGCGCCAAAAAGATGTGTATGCACGATCGCGGGCCGTTCGCGTTTGATCACCTCTCGCGCGTAACGGAACGCAGATGCCCCAAACGGTCCGCGACGTTCAAAAACCTGATGTGGCAAAGACGAGGATTGAAACAGATGAACGAGCGATCCTCCGCCCATGAGAGAAACGGCCTGTGCCTCGAATCCATGCCTCGGAAGCCGCTGAACCAGTTCAAATACGAGATGCTCGGCACCGCCAGGACCAAACGTGGGGATGAGATGCAAAACGCGCGGCTTGTTCATACCTCGGCCTGTTCATGCAACACGGACGCTGCCGCGAGGACAATGCCAACCGGCAGCCACATTTTTCCGCTCCAATACTCGGTATTGAACAGTTGGTAGATGATGGCTCCGCCTGCACCGGCAAGAAGTAAAAAATAGGCCTGCCGTGCCGCGTTGTTTGCGATGAATTTCGCTCCGCGGAACCAAAGGAGCGCGAGATGGATGAACACGGCCGTGATCGCAAAGAGACCGAGGAGTCCGGTTTCCGCCGCGAGCTTTTGAAGGAATCCGTGCGAGTCGAGCGGATTTCCGTATTCAAGAACGAAGACGCGCGTTGATCCGACGCGCTCGACGAATGACCCTGCACCGGCGCCAAAAACGGGACTGGATTGGAAGAGCGTCCATGCGATCTGACTCAACATATGGCGCGTCGAATTCGAGCTTTGTGCCGTGTGCGAAACGGAATACGCGGCCATAACCGTCGCAAGCGGCAAGAGGAAGAGACCCACAATGCAGAGCGCGCGCACATGACGCTTGATGCTTGCGCGCCAGACGGTCGCAACGAGAAACAGTGCTTGAAGAAAAAATACGAACCAAGCGGTTCGCGCAAACGTGAGCAATCCGATCGTGAATTGAAATATCGCTGCGCCGACGAGCAAACGCTGAAGGCGGACCGAAGCGATAAGACGCGAGAGCGCAAGACAGGCGGCCGTCGTGAATACGAGGATGTCCGCAAGCTCATTATGATTCTCTCCGAGCGCGCTCACGCCAAACAGCGGAATGGGATGGGCGCGTCTGAATGCGAGATCAGATGGGCCCGAGGGGGAGAAGATCGAGATGAAGCCGGTGAGCGCGGCGAGCGACCCAACGACGGAAATCACGGCGAGCGCGGAAACGAGTCGGTGTCGCGACCGGAGCAGATTGACGGGCAGCACGACGAACGCGAGATAGTTGAAAAGGACGGGACGGATCGCGAACTTCATCACGAGAATTGGATCTGACGCAAACGGCGAGAACACGGAGACAAGATGCGCACAAAAAAGCGCGGCGTAGGAACCGAGGATTGGGAAACGCGGCTTCCACTGCTGATCGCGCCGTCGTCGCCAATACAGGATGATCTTTCCGGCCCATGCGGCGAGGACAAACAAGAGAATGCCATCGGCCACGCTGATATCAATGTATCCGCCGAACGCGCGTTCTCCAAACACGAGTCGGCCGGTCGGAATCGAAAGCATGATGCCAAGAAACGGCGTGAGTGCGATCGCAATGTTCAGGGCAAGATACGTGCAGCGAAAACTAAAAATAAAAATGGCCACGACGAGCAGGATCGCGAGCGGACCAAGCGGAAAATCGAATGCGACAAATATTGCGGTGAGAAACAAAATCAGAAACATCCCGCTCGTGAGCGTCAATACGGGCTGCCGTTGCATGACAGAGCCATCCATACGCCCAGTTTAGCACACCTCACCCTGCCACCTCCTGTTCATCCCGCCCAAGGCGGGCAGGCGGCAGGAGGGGGTTCTGAAATTCCCCCTCCTGAGCCCGTTGCAAAACTATTCTTTTTGTCATTGCGAGGAGCCGCGCGACGCCTGCCCGCCTCAGGAGGGAAGC
>CAYIQM010000068.1:0-4543 GCA_964365615.1 uncultured Gammaproteobacteria bacterium
GCATACGAGATCACGCCAGAGAATGTTGAGAACATAGCAGTTGGCAGCTCGCAGATGGCAGTTGGGGTTCAGGAAATAGGAAACAGGGCGACGTCCGATGAGCGACGAGCGACATCCGTCATCGAGCCATCCATCACGATTCATCTTCGTGCGTCGTTGCCGGATGCGACGCTCGTCCGTCTTCGCCGGATTTTTGATGAACATCGCGGCAGCCGTCCCGTCTATTTCCGTATTGACGACGCAGGGAGGGAGCGCTGCATCCGTACGTCGTCCTGCATTGACTGGAGCGAGTCGGTTATTTCAGAGATCGAGGAGGTGACGGGGAAGGGGAGCGTATCTTCGAAAACGCTCCAGCAAGAGCTCGTTGAAGCATTTCGTGAACATGCGGCAACGTTTTCCGGATTACCCGGGTCGCTCCTCGCGATGCTGGATCTCAAGGTCATTTTCCAGATGCGAGGGTCGTGTGTCCCGCTCAACGCCACGCGCGATCTTCTCCGATTGAGCGATGAGGAAGCACAGACAGCCATCGATTGGCTTCGAAACAAGGCGCGGCCGTCTCGCGACGCTGAATGACAATCGCGTGCCATTCGTTTATCATATTGGTACTTTATGACGACACGAACACGCCGAGTCGGCTCTTTTGCAGAACTCGGTATCGAAGCGGCGGCGCACAGTTTTGATGAATTGAAGGCCCTCGAGGAGGAAGAGGCGCGGTTCAGTACAACTTTGAAGGGTCTCCGTCCAAAGGAAGGAACGCCGGAATACGTACACGCAGAGCGTGAGCTCGAAGGCATTCGGTTGCGGAAGGAGATTTTCGTCTGGGAGCATGACAACACCGGTGCTTGGAAAGGAGATCGGATCGGCCGTGATATTTTGGAGAGGATGGATCGGATGGGATTCGAGCTCGGCCCGGATGGCCGGGCAACGTTTCAGGAAGGTGAACAGAGCTCCCTATTCATCGTGAATATGGGCGAACTTGACCGTTTGAACGACGTGAGTCACACGCTCGGCGATCAGGCGCTTACGGAGCTCCGCATCCGGATTTCGGATGTGGTCGCGCACGCACTCGGCGAGAGCGGAGATCGCCGCGTGAACGTCTATCGTGTCGGTTCGAACGATTTTGCCGTGACGCTTGACGGGATTGATGATCCCGCGATCGTTCGTGAGATCAAGATGACGCTCGAGTCAGAACTTTTTGATTTGAACGCGATGCGGCGCACGCGAGGTGAGGACGAGATCGCAGAGGCAACGGACGTCGAAGGCGTGCCGCTCGCCGTTTCGGCCGGGATCTCATTTGACCATGCGCGTGCGATCTTCAATCGCCTCCCGAAGAAAAAGACAGGGGAAGAACGGAAATTTACTGAGTGTTTTTTGGAGCTTGGGCGGGTGTTCAGCGATTTTGAGAAGACGCGGCGCAGAGTCATCCGCCTCGCAACAAAAATTCGCGACACGGATCCCGGCGCAGAGGAGCTCTATTCAAAGTATCTCAAAAAATCCGTTGGAGATCTTTTTCGCGGTTCGAAGGACAAACGCGCGCTCGAGTTTGACGAATTCAAAACTCGTCTCACGGAACGCGGGGCACTGGATCTGGCGCGTGAGGCGGAGTGGGAATCCACGCTCTTTCAAGCTTCTCTTGAAGAGTCGTTGCGGCAATTCAGCCTGCGTTCTGTCGAAAAACAAGAGTTCGCGCGCGTTGTGATGGCGTACGCGCTGGAAGAATTCACACGGCGTGTTCCTCTCGAACACGCGCGGATCGAGACGGATTTCACGCGTGTTTTTGAATCGTCGCCAGTGAGCGAACGCCTCGCGGAGGTCCGGCCGGAGGAGCTGACAAAATTCGATGAGCTCCTCGCGGATCCTCATCGCGGTTTTGGTCCGACCGACGGCGAAAAACGCATCGGAGAGATCACCGGACGTATCGCGGAACTCACGTCTCACGAAAACAAGGACGTGGTAGGGTTAGAGCATTGCGAGCTTGAAAAACGTCTTTTTCTCGCACAGCATGATCGGAGCACAGGTCTGGGGTTGCGCGGGAAATATTTTGAATCACTCAAGCGGCGGATCGCCGAGAATAAACCCACGAGCGTCATTGCGATCGACATGGCCTTCCTCAAATTTTTTGACCGGGACGGCGGCACCAAGACCGGTGATCGTGCCATTCTCGCAGCCGGACGAATTCTCGACGCGACGGTGCGACGTGCACGGCAGAAATTCGGCATTGAGATCGAAGCGTTCCGCAAAGGTGGTGACGAATTCACGATCGTCGTTGGATCGTCCGACGAACAGACGATCGAAGAAATCCAGAAGATGATCCGGCTCAAATCCTTTGACCTTGGTTCGGTCCCGACAGACGAAGGTGGCACGGGCGGATATCTTCCGACAGAGCTTCAGTTCAATTTCGGATCAATCCGACGTGAGAAGCCGCTCGAACAAGGGAAGGAAGCAGGGGACTCTGCGGACGCGCTCGATCATCTGGCCGATGGCGCGATTGCGGGGGACAAAGCCATCAACCGTTATGAGATTCTCGTTCTGAAGTATATCCAGGCTAAGCGCATCACAGATCCGGAGGAACGGAGGAAGATGGAAGCGTATGTGAAGAATTTGATGGACCGTTCTGAAAAAGCCCTTCTCGCAGGCACGGAGGCCGTATTGACGATCGCGGAACGCCTCCTCGCACGTCGGAGTGAAATCGCGACGACGGGCGTTCCGGTCGAAGAAGCGTCGCGGATGATCGTCAAACTCGTGCGGGATGCGCTTCACGATCAAGCGTCCAAGGCGGAGACGGTCGGGAAAGCCGCTGAGGCAGAGCTCGCGCATCAGTTCGAAGTCGCGCTGCTCCAGCTCCATGTTGAAGAACTCATTCAGCGTCTGCAATCGGAGCGAGAACATTCGGAGGAACTCGAGCGCATCGTTGCCGAGCTCCGTGCCGCGGTCGGAGCGGCGATGGGCGAACGGGAACGGATCGTTGATTTGCGGGAAAAGATCGCCACACATCGGTCTTGAAGCGAGTGTGTGGTATACTTGCGTCTGAATTTCTATGTCCATTCGATCACCCCATCATCCGTCGCGGCACGTGAACCTTTTTGCGCCACGGCCGACCCCGGCACTCTATCGGAAAATTTCGTATTCGTTCGTCGGCATCACGATCGTCATTGCGATCGGTGCGCTCTGGCTCTCGTCCGTCCGCGCACGCATCACCGTCGCGATGAAGCGTGACGTGACACGCGTTGAGACCTCCATTGATGTTTCAAAAACGCCGGTGCTCGGGGAGCTTGGCGGCCGTGTCGTGAAAGGGACGTTTGAAAAGATTCAAGAATTCACGATCAAGGAAGGCGCGCCGGTCGAGGGGATTGCAAAAGGCACCGTCAAGATCATCAACGCCTATTCGCAACCGCAGACGCTTGTCGAAAAAACGCGGCTGCTCACTTCCGATGGACGTCTCTATCGCATCGAGAAAACCGTTGTCATTCCGTCGAAGCAGTCCGTCCAGGTTGTGGCGCATTCCGACAAACCCGGATCAACATACGCGCTTCCGATCGGCACGAAGCTGATGATTCCCGGATTGTGGAGCGATCTCCAAAAGTGGATTTATGCGGAAAGCGTCACGGCATTTTCTGCCACGGCCGGCACGGCAAACGTCGTTCGAGAGAGCGAGCTCAAAGACGCGTATGTATCGCTTGCGGAAGCGGTGACGGCACAGGCGAATAAGACGCTTCGAGCCGAAGCGGGCGTCGGGGAAGAGTGGAAATCAATTCTTGCAACAAAGATCCTCGAACAAAAAACGAACGTCACGGCTGGACAAAAAACCGATAGCTTTCTTGCATCGGTGAAAGTCGAGGTGACGGCGGTTTTCTATCCCGCGAAGGAGACAGAGGCACTCATCCGGCAAAAACTTGCGGAAAAACTTTCGGACGAACGCGTGATCGTCGAATTTGATCCGTCGCGTGCAAATTTCGTCCTTGAACAGTCCGATGCGAAGGCGGCAACCGCGAAGATCCGCATCACGGCGGAGGCCATCACGCGACTCACGGACAAAAGTCCGCAGTTCGCAAAGGCGATTTTTTTCGGCATGTCAGAAGCGGATGCGAGCACCAAGTTGAGCGCGAAAGAAGGGGTTGAACGTGTGACAATCCGCATTCGTCCTTCGTGGATCCATACCATTCCAAAAAATCCGTCGCATGTCGAACTCATTGTGCAATAGAGCATAGAGCACGGAGCACAGAACACCGGAGGGAACACAGAACAGATATTTGACATTTTTTGGCAATTATGCTATAAATTTGGGTTCTTTTCATTGGAATATTCACGTTGAAAACGGCATTTTGTTTGTCATGTGGTTTGCAATTTGGTATCGGTAGGGGCGACCCGACGGGTCGCCCCTACCGGGCAAAACGCCGTTTTCAACAACGAGAGCTGTGGAGGCTGGATGATGCGCACGGTCTTGTTCGTTAAGACCGCGAAGCGAAGTGAGCTCGTTGCAAAACCCTTCGTCATTGCGAACGGAGCGTAGCGGAGTGAAGCAATCTCGGATATTCCTAAAGGA
>CAYIQM010000069.1:0-4499 GCA_964365615.1 uncultured Gammaproteobacteria bacterium
ACTCTGGTGTCTTGTCTCGCAAAAGCATGGCGTGAGCGCTCTCGGTCTTGCGAGAATGAACGCACAATCGCGCGGCCGAGGAATGCTCGTGACCGCGCGATTTGTGTATGGACCGTAACGGGATCGAACCGTTGACCTCTTCCATGCCATGGAAGCGCTCTACCAGCTGAGCTAACGGCCCATAATGTAATAGAACATATCGGTGCGCTCCCCGCCTGCGCTGCGTAGCGGCGGGTACCAGCTGAGCTAACGGCCCATGAGTGCGCATAAGCGTGCCATGACGGAGTGGAGTGCGTCAATGCTCGATGGGTTGACGCGCATGCCAAAAATCGTTAGTCTCCGTCACATGTCTCTCCAGATTGGAATCGTTGGATTACCGAACGTCGGGAAATCAACGTTATTTCAGGCTATCACGAACAAGCAGGTGGACTGCGCGAATTTTCCGTTTTGCACGATTGATCCGAACGTGGGCGTCGTCGAAGTGCCGGATGAGCGGCTCGCACAGCTCGCGAAAATTTCACAATCGAAAAAAATCGTGACGACGACAATCGAATTCGTGGATATCGCTGGACTCGTGAAAGGCGCATCAGGGGGAGAGGGACTCGGGAACAAATTTCTCGCGCACATCCGCGAGTGCGACGCGATCGTACAGGTGCTGCGTGCGTTCGAGAATCCGGACGTGATGCACGTCGAGAACACGATCAATCCCGCGCGCGATGCGGAGACGATCGGTCTCGAGCTCGCGCTTGCGGATCTTGAGACGGTGATGAAACGGTTGCGTAACGTCGAGAAGCAACTGAAAGCTGGAAAAACGAAGGAGTTGGAATTCTCGTTCGCGACGATTCAGAAAGCAATGGAGGCATTAGAAAAGGGGGCGGCCGTTCGTGATGTTGAGTGGACCGACGAAGAACGGAAAGAATTGAAATCGCTCGCGCTGCTCACGTTGAAGCCCATGATGTATGTCGTGAACGTGAGTGAGATCCAGTTGCAGGATGGCACCTCCCCACTGCCCCCCTCCTTGTTCAACGGAAGCCTGCCCGCCAATCCTGACACACCCGATAGGCGTAGGCAGGCGGGGAGGGGGGTGGTTCCAATTTGCGTTAAATTAGAATCCGAACTCGCAGCATTGTCGCCTGACGAAGCGAAAGAATATCTCGCGTCGCTCGGGCAGGAAAAATCCGGTCTCGATCGCCTCATCGTCGAGGCATACAACGTGCTCGGCCTCATCACCTTTTTAACTTCGGGTGAGATGGAGACGCGCGCATGGACCGTCGTGAATGGAACCAAAGCACCACAGGCGGCAGGTGTTATCCACAGTGATTTTGAAAAGAATTTTATCCGCGTCGAAGTCACGGATTGGAAGGATTTTGTTGCGCTTGGCGGTGAAGCGAAATGCCGTGACAAAGGTCTCGTGCGGATTGAAGGAAAGGAATATGTCGTCCGCGACGGCGACGTGTGCTATTTTCGGGTTGGAGTATAGCGTCGCATGATCTTTGACAACCACGCCCATGAAAGATAAACTTAAAATCATCTATGGAATCCCTCATCGGCGTCAAAGAACTTCGAGAACATCTTGAAACGTTCTCATCCAATTTTCCGCATCAGCCCGGTGAACGAAGACGGCTGGGAAACCGTCATTGATTTTACACGATTTCGCAAGAATGGAATCCCCGCGAAGGAATTGCTAGAGCGACTGAAAAAAGGAACCTCTGAAAAACGATGAGGTGCGACGTGCTGGACAGAGGAAACGACGCAGACGTATTGAACATACGTCGAGGAGTTGACGAGAGAAGCACAAGCAGATCGCGTTTTTCAGAGGTTCCAAAAGCGTGATCCCGTATGACGGACCGAATCCAGAAAACACTTCAAAAAATCAGCGAGAAGGAACGACGAGCGATCGAACAGCTCATTTCTCACATTGTTCGTGGAGATCTTGCGCATCTGGAGATCCAAAAATTGCAGGGGATGGAAGACGTCTATCGCGTCCGGAAAGGTGAGCTTCGGATCATTTTTCAAAAAGTGAAGCAAGAGTTCCGTATTCTCGCCATCGAACATTGTGGAGATACGACGTATACTCAATTGTAACCTATGTCCTCTATCCGCAAAGCCATCATTCCCGTCGCTGGATTTGGCACGCGCTTTCTTCCAGCTACAAAAGCGATGCCGAAGGAGATGTTGCCGATCATTGATAAGCCCGTGATTCAATACATCGTGGAGGAAGCGGTCGCGTCCGGCATCACGGATATCATTCTTGTGACGAGTTCGGCAAAACGCGCGGTCGAAGATCATTTTGACGACAACCAGACGCTCGAGGCGTGGCTCAAGAAATCGAAAAAATTTCATGCGCTCGAGGAGATCCGCGCGATCGGCAAGCTCGCAAATTTCGTTTACATCAGACAGAAGGGCCCCTACGGCAATGCGACGCCCATCTGGAACGCGAAACACTTGATCGGCGACGAGCCGTTTGCCGTTCTCTTTGGCGACGACGTGGTCGTGAGCAAAAAAAAGCAACGGTTAGAGCAGATGATCGAGGTGTATGAGAAATATCGCGATCCCGTCGCGGCGGCAATCGAGGTGGACGACGAGGGCACAAAAAAGTACGGCATTTTGGATCCAAAAGTTCAAATCGCGAAAGATGTCTACGAGCTTAAAGGGATGGTGGAGAAGCCGGGACCCGAAAAGGCGCCATCGCGGCTCGCGGTCATCGGCGCGTATATTTTGACTCCGGACATCTTTGAGGTCATTCGAAAAACGAAGATCAGCAAGGGCGGGGAGTGGCTGCTTCTCGACGCCATTCGGAATTTAATGAAAACGCGGCCCGTGTATGCGAAAAAGATCGAAGGAACCTATTACGATACGGGATCAAAGATTGGTTGGCTTCGAGCGAACCTGGAACTCGCGCTCCTGCGGGAGGATCTGGCGAAAGAAACGCGGCAATTGGTGAAGTCGCTTGCAAAGAGGTAAACTATCGGCGTCTATGACCCGCCGGTTCACAACGCTCGCGACTCGACTCTCCGTCGTTGTCGTTTCGCTCTCTCTTCTCGGCCCGGGCTGCACAAAAGGTCCGGATGCGGCGGCCGTTGCCGCTGCCAAGCGGACGGATCTGCGCATTTGGAGCTCCGTGGATGACAGCGACGTCTACGAGCTGATTTTGAATGATTATCGCAAGCTCCATCCGTACGCGAATATCGAATATCGGCGCTTTCGTTTTGAAGAGTATGAAGATCAGCTCGTGAATGCGTTTGCCGAGGATCGCGGCCCGGATATCTTCCTCATCCACAACACGTGGGTCGGTAAATATCTTCCAAAAATTTCTTTGATGCCAGCTTCGACGAAGATCGCGGCGCAAACCGTGACCGGCACGATCAAAAAAGAGGTGTCATACAAACTCGTGACAGAACCGAGCGTGACGCTCCGACAGTTCAAGAACGAGTATCCAGACACGGTCTCGAACGATCTCATTCTCGGATCTCGCATCGTCGGGATTCCGCTTTCCGTTGATACGCTGGCGATGTATGTGAACAAAGATCTCTTGAACGCAGCGGGGATCGCAACGATTCCGGAAACGTGGGATGCGATACAGGCGGCCATCATCAAACTCACGAAGCTGAACTCGAAAGGGGAGATTCTCCAATCCGGTGCCGCGCTCGGCACGGGCGCAAACGTCGAACGGAGTCCGGATATCCTTTCGATCCTCATGATGCAGAATGGTGCCGTGATGAGCACGCCAGATGGATCGCCATTGTTCCATCTGGTTCCGACGGCGTCTGAAGGGCAGCGCACGGAACCTCCTTCTTACCAGGCACTCACGTTCTATACGGATTTTGCGAACCCGGCAAAAGAGGTGTACGCGTGGAACGCACAACAGCCGAACTCGCTTGAGGCGTTCCTGCAAGGGAAAGTTGCGTTTTTCTTCGGCTATTCCTATCACCTTCCGACGATCAAAGCCCGCGCGTCAAAATTGAACCTCGCGATCGCGAAGCTTCCACAGATCGCCGGTAACCCGACCGTGAACTATGCGAGCTACTGGACGTGGGTCGTGGCAAAAAAGTCACCATCGCAGGATCTCGCATGGAATCTCCTCAATTTTATGCGTACGCCGGAAGAGTCGAAAAAATATCTCGATGCGGCGCATCGGCCCGCCGCGCTCAAAAGTCAACTTGCGAGCCAGCTCGAAAACGAAGAGGTCGGCGTGTTTGCGTCGCAAGTTTTGACCTCAAAATCATGGTACCGCGGAAATGATCCGCGTATCGCAGATACGGCGATGTCCGCCCTCATCGAATCAACGCTCGCAGGCGGGCCGGAAAGCATCCCGGACGCGATCAAGACCGCAGCGGAAAAGATTGGACAAACAATTAGTATATATCCGTAACGTATGCGCTGTCAAATAAAGGAACATCTGAAAAACGCGATCTGCTCGGTCTTCGCTGCGCTCCTCGCTCATCGTACGTTTCAGTACGCCTCGCTCGGTGCTCGCTCCAGACCGTCGCATCTCATCG
>CAYIQM010000070.1:0-4462 GCA_964365615.1 uncultured Gammaproteobacteria bacterium
GCGAGGCAGTGGCGGGGCTTTCATTGGTTAGGAATTTTTGATAAAGTAAGTTCGAATGAAGTCATAAAGACACTCCAGATGTGTAGAAAAAAATACAGAATACCACAAGGCGTCCCACTTTTTGGCTTCTTCAAAACCTTTGAGTTCTATTCTGGTGCGTTTATTATTTTTCTTTGATGTCCGCCGAGTCTCTGCGAGAGTGTATCATTGTAGCTCCATGAGTTTCCCAAGCCAGCTTAGCTCAGTGGTATCTTCGCTTCGCTCGATACCGAACCTCCTCGCTCGGTCATGGTACGATGTAAACATCGTACCGCGCCTCTCGCTCGTCGGTACGGTAGAGCAATGCTTTCGTACAGCAGAGGTCGTGGGTTCAACCCCCACCATCGGCTCCACATCTCTGTATTCCCTATTCCCATTTCGTTCTCCCCGTATTCACAATGAGAATTTTTGTATCTTTTGGAATTTTGTCTTTTATTTGGAGCAAGAGACCTAAACCGGCAATGCCAGAAGGCTCGCAATCTATTCCGTGCGATCGCGCGATTTTCATGGCTGCATCCAAATATTTTTCTTGCAGCGCATACACTCGACTCATTTCTCCCGTCAGCCCCGTGTATCTATAAAATTTGATCCATTGTTTTGAGTAATGCGCGAATGGTAAAAACGGTGCGTATAATTTATCCGCTTTGCTCTTTGGATTCGTGGTCGTCGCGCCCAGCACAGAAGCTTTTTGCAAAATCTTCATCCGGCCCGTAAATCGCGGATCATGTAATTTGTAACCTAATTCTTTTTTGATGACATTGAGGATGTTTTCGTACAACTGACCTGTGCCAAAAGGCACGAAGATATACTCCGCGTCCGTATTGATGATTTCATAACTCAACCAATCATAACATCTGACGGCTGGATCGTACGCTTCATTGGAGGTGATATCAAACCCCTGTTCATTTTTTGTGAATCGCAGGATGTCTTCCCCCTGAAATATTTTTCTTCCGAGATCCTCAAGAAATACGTTACAGTCGATCTTTTGCAAATGACGTACACGGCCTGGATCTGTATGAGAATCCATGAGAACGCGCAGATTGGGCAATCCGTACTTTTTGAGTTGAGTTTGTATCGCGAACGCCGCAGAACCTGAACTCAAGATAGACACGGTGGGCAATTTTTTGATTCTTCCCGCTTTTTTAGACAGAAGAAACGCTTTGTAGGTCACGACCATTTCCCACGCCATCCGATCTTTATGTGTGCCTGTTGTATTCTGACTCTCATCTTTTAACCAAACATCAGAAAATCCGGGAACGTCAATTTTGACGGTTGGCGTTGCGGGAAATTGAGGATCACCGGGTGGAAATTCGAGTTTTGTGGGATCGTTTTCAGATGCCACAACGATCGAACGTAAAATCTGTTCTTCTTTTTTGGTTAAAGCCATACGGGAGCGTGGACAACGTGAATGTGGCGGGGCTATCTACTCTATTTCAGGTTCAAATACACTCGCGGCTTATCCTTCCCACGCCTTGCGGAAAGCGCGTTCGCAAACGCATTCGCCTGATCGTTCGGCTTCGTGCTTGACGTGAGCGTCGCCGCGATGCGTGTCGCGAGAATTTGCGGCCGAAAAAGATTTTCGAGGTATTGCGCTTCCGTCCAATGGAACGTGTTCTTGATCTGCCCATCAGCTTCTTCGCGCGTACTGCTCGAGGATCGCACGAGATCCGCAAACATTTTTTTCATTTCGTCCGGACTCACAACGATCTTCCGCTCGCGCGCGAGATCTTCCGTGAGTGCCTGCTCAATAAGCCGATCAAGCGCCTTGCGATCAAGCTCGCTTGATGTGAGCTGGATCGCTTCTTGCGCCCCAGCCGGTGATTCCAGATATGCGCGCAAGGCATCCCGCGAGGCAAGAAACGCGCCGTACGTCACGACGGAATCGCCAATCCGCGCCGCTGGAAGGTTTGTCGCGAGACGTCGCGCAAGCGGCGCATCGCTCCGAACAACGTACACCGAAAAGGTCAGCCAGATCCCAACAAGAGCAAGTGCTGTCACGAGAATAAGAGCGGTGAGGAGATGCGTCGAACGAAATGTTTTGATGAAAGAAGTTTTCATACGGTTGTTTTCATACGGTTGATTGAATTTAATTTCCGGCAAAATACTTCCACCACAACGCGAGATGTGATGAATGTGCGGCGTGTGCGGAAGACGCGATCTTCTCTTGATCCCCGTCCGATGACGATGCTCCGGAAGGATATCCCGTGAGAACGACGACGCGCTCTCCTTCCTTTTTCCATCCGAGCCGGCTGCGCGCTTCGAATTCGACGCGCTCCGGGGATGTGAGCGACTGCGTGAGCACCATGAGTTTCAACTTTCTGCCTTCGAGCGTTTCCGCCTGCGCCTCGAGTGCCCTGATTTCGTGATCAACCGTCCATCCCCGTACCGATTCTCGAAGCGTCGAGATCCCAACAAGAAGCAGCACGGCGATATTGGCAAGCAAAAAAACCGGCCACCGAAATACGGATTTCCACGACCGTTCAACGTGGGACGCGTTCGGGCGCCTCATGGGTCGCATCATATCACACGACGTCCGGGTTGTCAGAGGGATGAGAGGTGCGAACCTTTAAGACGGTTTCGACGCGCGCGAGTTCCTCGCTCGAAAACGTTTGAAACATCGCGATCATTCGTTCGAGTTGTTCCGGATCCGCTCGCGAATGCGCATCGCCTCGTGGGAGAGAGGGAACGGGTGCCGATCCATGGGAAAGATCGGAAATCAATTGTTGGAGCTTTTCTGGATGCGGCACGCGCTTCGCCTCGATCGTTGTGGATCCGCCGGACGATTGCAGACGAACCGTCCCCATGCGAAAAAGCGATTCCAAAAATCCTTTCTGTGACCATGTGATATCTTGAACGGACGCGAGCGGAACCTCGGAGATCATTCGGGTGAACGCTCCACGCTGATCCACGTCTACGACGCGAATATTCGTCACAACGAGCACATCGGAATCCCAAAGCATCAGCGAACGCGTACCGAAGAGAATCCCGAGGCTCAACGCAACAAGAAAAACAATCACGCCCGGCATCCCCCATCGAAACAAGGGGAAGAGCACAAAAAACGGTCCGACGATCAGGAGGAACGAGAGCGAAAGCGACGGCAAAAGCGTTGCAATGTGTCTCCGCGCGATCGTCTTGACCTGTTCGGCATCTTTCACATGGAGGACATCTTCGAGATGAAACATGGTCAGAGTATATCTCGAATCTCCTCTCGCGCAACCGTGCGCTCGTCCCACGGAATTTTCGAACCGCGCGGTCCCATGATCGCTTGCTCGCAACCTTTGCCCGTCAAAAGGACGAGATCTCCCGACTTGGCTTCTCGCATCGCAGATCGTATCGCCTCTCGCCGATCGAGAATCGTCCGAATCTGAACACCGCGACTTGCGACTTTTCCCGCCTTTTGCGGGATCCCGTCCAGTAGGCGGGACGACGTGCGACTTGCGACTTCTCTCGCCCCCTCCGCCACGTGTTCGATGATCCTCTTCGGATCGTCATCATACGGATCTTCGTTCGTCACGATGACGACATCCGCATGTTCCGCAGCCATGCGACCCAAGATAGGACGACGCGCGACATCGCGTCCTCCGCCCGTGGATCCTAAAACGTGGATGAGACGGGCGTGCGGAATCTTTTCGATCGTCTCGTAACACGCTTGAAGGGCATACGGTTCTGGCGCGTAATCCACGATGACGGTGAACGGCTGGCCTTCATCAATTTTTTCAAAACGTCCCGGAACGCCGTTTACGGCCTCGAGCTTCCTTTTCGCAGCGTCGCGTGAAACGCCAAGCACCTCGGCCGCTGCAAGCGCAAGAGACGCGTTTTCGATATTCACCCGTCCGGGGATTTGGAGCTCGAGCGACGCATCGGCATCAACCCAGACGATCCGATCAAATCCGGGCAGCGCAAACTCTTTCGCGTATGCGTCGCCGCGATTCAATATAGCGAGCTTCTGGATCGTCTTGCCTCCAATGATTTTGATGGGACGATGCGCGACGTGTCGAAACAATTCGATCTTTGCCGCTTTGTACTTTTCAAACCCGCCATGCGCTTCAAGATGCTCGGGGGTGAGATTGGTCAAGACGGCAACGTCAAAGACGATGTCGCGATGGCGATGTTGGACAATGCCTTGCGACGACACTTCAACGACGGCGTAACGACATCCGGCAGTGACCATCTTGCGCAAGAGACGTTGGAGCGCAAAACGTCCTAACATCGTCATCTTCGTGTCATTCAGCCACTCGCGCTCGCCGATCTTAAACAGCGCGGTGGTCGTACAGCCCGTTTTGGATCCCGATGCTTCAAGTGCTCTTGCGGTGAGATACGCGGTCGTCGTCTTCCCATTCGTGCCCGTGACACCGATGACGATCATCTCACGCGAAGGATTTCCATACCACGCCGCCGCAAGCCAAGAGAGAGCGAGGTGATA
>CAYIQM010000071.1:0-4432 GCA_964365615.1 uncultured Gammaproteobacteria bacterium
GTTTCAGTACGCCTCGCTCGGTGCTCGCTCCAGACCGTCGCATCTCATCGTTTTTCAGAGGTTCCTCAAAAGACGTTTTCTCCCGTTTTTGCTCATGATGCTCATCGTCGTTCCTGGGGTTGCGTCGGCGCAGGTCTTAAAACCGCCATCAAATAAGGAATGCTACGCGCAAGGCAAATGCACGCTGGATGACATTGTAGAAATGGGAGCGAATGTTGCGAATTTTTTTACGGGGCTCTCCGGCGCGCTCTTTTTTTTCACATTTATTTATGGCGGCGGGATGTATCTTTTTTCTTTTGGCGATAAGGGGCGCGTTGAGAAAGGAAAGAAAGCGATGACCGGTGCCGCGATCGGGATTGTGATCGTCATGGGCGCATGGACCATCGTCCGCACCATTGCGCAGTCCGTGACCGGAACTGTGCCAACCGGCGATACATCCGTAACGACAACAACTCCAAGATAAGACTATGACGTGCCTCCGTCACCGACACACGATTCAGATGATCTGCATTTTCGCAGTTGCGATGTATGTATTTGGCGTAGTGCCCTTTGTTCGTGCAGCAGACTGTATCGATGACTCGTCGCAATCTTGCGAACCAGATCCTCCCGGATGCACTGCGGCACGGTATCCCTATCCGGGACTTGGGGAGTGTAAAGGGATGAAAACACGATGTTGCGGCAAGGTGACGTTGTGTGCCACTAGTTGCTACGGAGGATCGTCATGTCCCGCAGGGACGGATACTGAGAGCGGAAAGTGTTCGGAGGGCACAGTGTGTTGCAAGACAAAGGAGGCAGCTCCGGTACCGATCACGACAAAAGCTCTGTGCGCGGCTGGTGGGGGGACGTGTGCGACCGGTTCTGGTTGTGACGGGAACGCGCCGAAATTTGAAAGTGCGATCGGAACCTGCGAGGGTGGCGTGAGCTGTTGCAAGAAGACTGCGAGTCTTGAGAACGCGGCAAAGAAAGAAGCGGAACGGCCCTCGCCCATCTCGCTCGTAGATCCGCTGGGCGGCGCGGGGATCAGCGACGTGATCGGTCGTGTGATCAAGACGTTTATCGGCATCACGGGCGCAGGGGCACTCCTTGTTTTTATCTATGCCGGCGTCGTGTACATGACGGCTGGCGGCAAGCCGGAACAAATCACAACGTCCACTGAAACGATGAAATACGCGTTCATCGGCCTCATCATCATTCTGTTCGCCTATGTGATTGCGAACACATTCCTCGGAGCACTAATCGGCTGATGTCTATGCCACGTTTTTTTCGAGCCGTTTTCATCGCATGTCTCATTGGGTCTTGTTTCGCATTTGCGCCCCCCGTCTTTGCGGCGTGTGTTGATGAAGACGGTCAATCTTGTGAGCCAAAGGATACCGGATGTACGGCAGCCCGTGGATACCCCTATCGCGGCGTTGGGACATGTGTAACGACCGGTGCCATCTGTTGCAGTAACATCCCGCCCTGCATGGACGGGTGCCATGTGGGAAGCTGTCCTGCCGGAACGGATGCGGTCAGCGGCGTGCGTTGTTCAGCAGGGTTGTCCTGCTGCAAGGTAAAAGAGAAGTCTTCGGCACCGACGAAAGCTGCAGCACCGACGACACCGCAGTTTCCGGCAGCGACGCTTCCCCCGCTGTTTGAAAAACGGAATCTTCAGGATCCGTTGGGCGATGTCAAAGGTATTACGATCGAGGGGCTCGTTGCGCGGATTATATCTAAAACACTTCCACTCGTGGGTGCGCTCTTCCTTCTTCTCTTCGTATTTGGCGGGTTCCGGTATCTCACGGCTGGCGGGGACTCGAAAAAAGTTGATTCCGCAAAACAGACGCTCAAAAACGCCGTCATCGGGATCATCATCGTGATCGGCGCATATCTCATCATTGACGTGTTTCTAAAGATTCTTACGGGCGGAGCGACTCCCACACCGAAAAAATAGACCACGCCCCGCGCATTTGCTATTCTACATTCCATCCATCTATGGATAGAACATCCCAATTTCGAAAGGAGGTGAACATGACATGACATCTACTCAAAAAAAGATCGTCAGTCTTGCTGCCTCCATCGGCCTCGCGGCGGCGCTCGCACTCCCGGCCGTGACATTTGCACAGGTTACTCCGTTGAACTCAGCTGATCTCGGCGTCGACAAAATCGGCTCGAGCATCAAGCTTGGTTCAGGTGATGTGCGTGAAACCGCGGCTCGGATTATCAACGTGGCACTCGGATTTCTCGGCATCATCGCGGTTGTGATCGTCCTCATCGGCGGATTCAAATATATGATCGCCGGAGGGAACGACGAGAAGACCGGAGAAGCTCGCAAACTCATCGTCTCTGGCATCATCGGACTCGCGATCATCCTCTCCGCTTGGGCTATTACGAGCTTCGTTATTTCGCAATTGCTCAAAGCGACCATAGAAAAGTAATTGACGTATGACTCTTTCACGCACCGTGGGATCATCTATCAGCGCGATCGCGATGAGTTTTTTCGTTCCCGTTATGGCACGCGCGCAAGTGGCAGACGCGATCCGATCCGGACTCAACGCAGCCGCTAAACCGTCCGGCTATCTTGGCGGGGAAACGAAACCCGTTGTGATCATTGGGAACGTCTTGAATGCCCTTTTGGGCTTCATGGGGATCGTCCTTGTCCTCTACTTCCTCTACGGTGGATTCTTATATATGACGTCGAGCGGGGACTCAAAAAAAGTGGAAAGTGCAAAGGACACGATCAAGAACGCGGTCATCGGAATGATCATCATCGTCACCGCATTTGCGCTCACGACGTTCGTGCTTGAGGCACTTGCAAACGCGTTCGGCGCTGGTGGCGCTGCGGGGACACCAGTTCCGGTTGGAATGGGAGGGCCAACGCCTCCTCCAGCGACATCTCCATGATGTCGGAATAACCACCAAATAGTAATCGAATCACTGTGCGTGAAATTCACAATTATCGTATGAAGAAATTATTCAAAAAAACGATTTTGACGGCCGTTGGAACGGCACTTGTACTCTTGCCGACTCTGGCGTTCGCACAAACAGGCGGCCCGACAGACAGCAATCCGTTTACTCGCGGGGTTAAGCAGGTTGGCGCTATCGGTGCACGGGCAACGGGACAAACGACACAACGGCCATTGCCAGAGATCCTTGGATCCATCATCAACGTTTTCCTTGGATTTCTCGGCATGGTCTTCTTGCTCCTCATGCTCTACGCCGGGTTCCTCTGGATGATGGCGCAGGGCGATGACAAGCAAGTGACCAAGGCAAAGGATATGATCAAGCAGGCTGTCATCGGCCTCATCGTGATCGTCGCGGCATTTGCGATCTCGAACTTCATCGTCAGTCAACTGGCGAACGTTGCATCGGGCACGATCTAACGGTGTAGCAAATACAAAAAAACATCCCGCAAGCAGGGGTGTTTTTTTGTTCACCTCCCCAGCCCCTCCTTCGTAAGGAGGGGATCTCTATCAATCTCCCCCTTACGAAGGGGGAGATGAGGGGGTATGTTACGGATAGATGCGCCGTTTTCTCTTCATCTTTCTCCTCGCGTGCGCGTGGTTCGCGGTGTTCATCCCGTGGAACGGATTTTCCGATCCGGATGCGTTTTATCATGCGCATGCGTCCGCGTTGCTTCTCAAGTCTGGGCCGATCAAAACATTTCCATGGCTTGACCAGACGCTGCTCGGATCGTCTTATGCGGACCTCCACTTTTTATTTCATTTCTTCACGACGCCATTCGTACAGTTTTTCGGGTCATTCCACGGATTGCGGATCGCGACTGTCGTGCTCGCGAGCGTTTTCCTCGCGGCGTTTGACGCCTGTATTCGCTGGCTGAAACTTCGCTACGCATCCGTGTGGACGATCCTCCTCGCAACGTCGCATGCGCTCATATTCCGTCTCTTGCTTGGAAAAGCCACGCCGCTTGCGCTGCTCTGGTTCGTGTTCGGACTTGCGGCTGCATGGAAGCGCCGGCCGCTTCTCCTGTTCGCGATCACATTCGCCTACGCGCTTTCGCATGGAGGATGGATGTATCTTGCCGGATCCGTTGTTCTCCTTGCCGTAGGGGATCTCCTGTATCGCAAGATGGTGAGAACTCCCCCTGCCCCCTCTTTACAAGAGGGGGTGTTAAGGAGGGAGTTCAAAGAATGGATTTTTCTCATTGCTGCTTCCTTCGCGGGCGGATTTGTTGGTCTCATTTTTCATCCAAATTTTCCAGAGACGCTTCGATTCGCGTATGCGCAAGTCGTGACGATCGGTCTTGGCACGCCGTTTCGGCACGTCATCCTCGGCGCTGAGTGGCAACCGGCCGATCCCGCCGCGCTCTTCGCGTCGCTCGCGCCGTGGACAATTGCGCTTCTCCTCGCGTTCGCTGGACTGTTCTTTACGTGGACAGAACGGCCGCGTCCGAGGATTACATCGAAGGTCCCAAGGCGTTCGCAGAAAAACGCCC
>CAYIQM010000072.1:0-4411 GCA_964365615.1 uncultured Gammaproteobacteria bacterium
CGGGCACTTGTCGCTGTCGTCCACTATCTCCGAGCGCAGAAGATGCGATAAAAAAGAATCCCGGCCGTTCGAGAGACGGCCGGGTTGTGAGGGAGATTGCGGTCACTCGGTGGCGACTGTTTGGTCGTTGAGAGTTTCTACGAATTGCTTGCGAGAAGGTTCGAACAACATGGCGAGACATTCCGGATTTTGCGGATCCTTTTTTCGATCACGCATCTCGTTGACGCGAAAGCGGAGTTCGTGATCCGCCACTGTTTCAAATGGCAGAAGGAGCAACATCGGCGTCTGGACGAAATCCAGCTCGAGATTCGCGCGAAGCACGTACATGCGGATGCTCAAAACGCTTGCGGGCGTCAGGAGGATGCGGCGCAGATCTGTATCCGCAAGAATTTTCCCGAGGAAGGATTGTTCTCCTTCTGTCGGCAGATTGTTCCAGCGCTGCAACTCATTGCAGGATGCCGAGACTGCCTCTGGATCTGCAAAAAGTGCCGGATTATTTTGCTTGAACCGCTCCCAATCCGTGTCGTTCATCTGTGGTCGGACGGCTTGGAGAGACGTACATAGGGTGGTTTCGAGGTTTTTTTGAAGCAGTGCTTTCGAGCGCTGTTGGATGACCTCATTGGTAGTGTCCGCGCCACCCCTTCTGCCTCGACCGTTCTTTTTTGGCGGAGGATCCGTTGGTTCTGTGGCCTCTTGGGATCGGGCGTCGTGAGTCTGGCGTCGCACGTCGCTGGATGATATATTCACACACTCCTGTCTCCTCCTTTTCAGTAGAAGCCTGTCCACCGATCTCGACACACCAGATAGGGGTAAGGGCAGTTGAACAGGGGCAGACGCCAAAGGCGTCGGGGTGGTCGTGAGAGGCGATGCTGTCGGTCGTTCGAGGTTGTGTTGCTGCTCGTCATCAACGACCACGATGGTAATAGGCACGACGTTGACGACGTCATGCGCATCCATTGGCGGCCGAGGTATTGGCTGCAGAGGCTTCTGCTCCAAGAGATATTTCATGATCTCGTCATGTCTCTTGGCAACTGATACCTCTGCCGCTACAGCGTCCCGAATTCGTTCCAATCTCTCCGAGGATTGATAGAACGATTGCGGGCATTTGCGCGCAACGAGCTCGAGGTCGAGCGTCGTGAGGCCGATCTCACGAAGAAACACAAGCGCGATTTGAAGTTTCTCGAGCGCTCCAAGTCCGTAGTCAGGCTTCGTGATGACCACAAGACGCGCGCACGTTGGGTTCATGTCGTTCTGAAGAAGAACTCGCTCCGCGTCGAGGATGGTCTGCGGAGTAGTTTTCCACGCATCATCGTCGAAGTTGATGAGCGAGACGATCTCGTTTCCGCGCCATCCGGCATCGAGAAACAGGGCAGCAATCCTCCGAGCTTCATCCTCCCCGAAAGCTTTCGTGAACGCCTCTGCGATGTGTGCGGCATCCCAATCCGCAACGCCACGACCAATGAGATACGTATGCACCGGACGCGACATGGCATCCAGCGCGATCCGGTGTGCAGACATGTCACATCCTCCTTTCTTTTTTGTATTGTGAGGAGCATGTATATGAAAGCAGATATCTCGATCAGGGTCAACCATGTGGAGCCCGTTGCAAAACTCTTCTTTGTGTCATTGCGAGGAGCCGCGCGACGCCTGCCAGCCTCAGGAGGGAAGCAATCTTTTTTCCTTTAGGAATATCCGAGATTGCTTCACTCCGCTACGCTCCGTTCGCAATGACGGATGGTTTTGCAACGGGCTCTGCGTTGACCGATAGTGTCCAGCTCCGTACGATGTTGAGCAATCTCATCTCAATGATCCCATCAAACATAAAACTAAAAAATAACGTTCTTCCAGATGCGCCGGGCGTTTATCTCATGAAGGACACGGCGGGTCGCGTGATCTACGTCGGCAAGGCGACGTCGCTCAAGCGGCGAGTGGAGTCGTATTTCATGGCGCACAGAGCATGGAGCACGGAACACAAGACCGGAGCATTAGTGAAAAAAATCCGTTCGATTGATTATATCCAAAAACCAACGGTCATCGAGGCACTCATCCTCGAAGCGAATCTCATCAAATATTACTGGCCGAAGTACAACGTGATGCAAAAAGATAACAAGAGCTTTTTGTATCTCGCCATCACGAAAGAAGATTTTCCGAAGCCAATTCTCATCAGAGGAACGCAACTCGACGAGGAGAGTCCCAAAAAATATAGAGCCGTGTTTGGGCCGTACACATCGCCGAAATCTCTTCGTGCCGCTCTCGATCTTTTGCGCAAAGTATTTCCATGGTCAACGTGCGCAACAGGCCAGAAACGCGCATGTTTTTACGTTCACCTCAAACAATGCCCAGGCGTGTGCATCAATGCGATAGACAAGAAAGCATACGGCAAGATCATTCGAGAACTCACCACCTTTTTTGAAGGGAAAAAAGATACTCTCTTGAAGCAATATCGTCGAGAAATGAAAGACGCGGCAAGGCATCGCCGATTCGAGATAGCAGCAGCCGTGCGCAACAAGATTTTATTCCTTGAGCATATTCGCGATGTCGCGATTCTGAAGCGCGAAGACACAGACGTGGACAAGATGAAGATGGGGGAGACATCTGTACATCTTTTCGGACGTATCGAGGGATACGACATCTCGAACCTCTCTGGGACGTCCACGGTCGCTTCGATGGTCGTCTTTGAAAATGGCGCGCCAGCGAAGTCGGAATATCGCAAGTTTCGCATCCGGACCGTCGTCGGCTCGAATGACGTCGCTGCGATCAAAGAGACGCTCACGCGACGCTTTCGAAATTCGTGGCGTACTCCAGATCTCATTCTCATCGACGGCGGCCTCCCGCAAGTCCACGCGGCCGAGCAGGTGATTCGAGAAGTGGGGATCATTCATGTTCCCGTCATCGGCATCGCGAAAGGTCCGGAACGAAAACGGAACGATCTCATTTGTTCAAAAAATAATCTTGAACTCTGCCAGCTCTGCGAGCAATATACGGATCTTTTGATCAACGTCCGCGACGAAGCGCATCGATTTGCAATTGCGTATCATCGGACAGTCAGGTCAAGGACAATGCGAGATTGACGAAGAAGACGATTCATGGCAGCGGTACATACATGGCAACGTTCGTTGAACACGATCGGCAATCTTTGCGATTGCCGACGTATGATTATTCGCAGATGGGCGCGTATTTTGTGACGATATGCGCGTTTGAAAGAGAGGAAATATTTGGAAGAATTCATGATGGGAAAATGGTTTTGAATGAATCCGGACGGATTGTGGAAATCAAATGGTTTGATTTGCCGAACCATCACGTACACATTGCATTGGATGAATTCGTGATCATGCCAAATCACATTCACGGAATCATTTGGATCAATGGCGTAGGGGCGAGGCCTGCCTCGCCCCTACATAAACATCAACACGAACCGATCGGTCCATCTAAACACAAATTGATTCGTATCGGAGGGGCGACGCAGGCGTCGCCCCTACCGAATGGTCCATTGCCACATTCGGTTGGTTCAATTGTTGGTTCTTTCAAAGCCACCGTATCAAGACACATCCATACAATCCAAAAACATCCCCGCCCGATATGGCAACGCAATTATCACGACCGCATTATTCGTTCGGAGAAAGAATTGTTTGCCAAGCGACAATACATCATCAATAATCCAATGCAATGGGAAGTGGATGTTGAGTATCGGTAGGGGCGGGTTTAAAACTTGCCCATTCTATAAAGTGGCAGATGTCGTTATCCACATTGGAACAAAAAAAGAACAGTATCTCCGCTGCATGTAGCGGAGATTTTGTAATCTTAAAACCTTTGACCTAAATATCAAAGTGGCATAAAATGGCGGTTAGTGGGAGATAGTGGAGAATAACGAGTATGTTCATAGGCGAGTTTCGTCATACGCTCGACGACAAAGGCCGTTTGGCAATTCCAGTCAAATTTCGATCGGAACTTGCCGGAGGTGCCGTCGTGACGCGCGGGCTCGACCGCTCGCTCTTTCTGTATCCCAAAGCCGCATGGGAAAAGCTTGCGTCAAAGCTCGCGGCACTTCCGCTCGGCCAGTCTGACACGCGTGCATTCGCCCGACTCATGCTTGCGGGCGCAATGGACGTGGAGGTTGATACATCTGGCCGAGTCATGGTGCCGGAGTATCTTCGCAGCTACGCCGGTCTCGCGAAGGACGTCGTGGTCACTGGTTTGTACGACCGACTGGAAATTTGGGATGAGAAGGCGTGGAACGAATACGCGGCGAAGACAGAAGGTGCCAGCAACGATATTGCGGAGAGATTGGGGAATGTGATCTAGCAGATGGCAGCTCGCCCGCCAATCCCGAAAGACTCGCTATGGGTAGGCAGGCGGGATGGCAGATAGCAAATGGCAGATGGCAGGTCATTTTAAAACCTATCTACTATCT
>CAYIQM010000073.1:0-3591 GCA_964365615.1 uncultured Gammaproteobacteria bacterium
CGTGCGTGGATGGATCCGTCTTGACCATCTCTTCGAGGAACTCAATCAAAATCGCGAGACCTGTTTTTGGATCAGCGCCGAGAATGCCTGACCCATCGGAAGTGATGATGCCATCCTTCTCCGTGTAGCGGACGTTTGGTTGGGGCTCGGGAATATCCAAATGCGTAGATAGCAGAATGGGCTCGCATGTACCTGGAAGTTTGGCGATGATATTGCGAAAACTATCCTCCTGCCACGGCACGCCTGCGCGCGTCAGACGGTCTTCAACATAACGAATGACAGGATCTTCATACGGATAAATGCCATCAATGGCAATCAGTTCGAGAAAAGTTTGTCGTAAACGAGGTTGGAGAGACATACATGTATGAAAAAATAAATGTGTTGGATGGCGCGCCGTGGAAGAAACCCTCGACGCGCCATCCAAATAGGCTAGTATTTCTGACCTTGCCACCAAGACGAACGGGCGATCATGCCCAGTTCTCCGTGATGGCGCTTGTAGTATGGATTGAGTTGGTATGCTTGTCCGCGTGAACAGATCTGCGTCCTCGCTTGCCCGAACATCTTATACACGGTACCGGGCGGTAGGATAAGTTTTTGGTAACAGCCGCACCAGAGCGTCTCGCCACTTATTGCATGTACCACGCTCACGTCGATCGTCATCACGCGGCGCTCGAGATCGTATCTCGGCGTGCGTGTGTCTTTTACCGGCTGACCGTGGTACGTCGCATCCCATGTGATGGATGTTCCTTCCCGGCAACGTTGCAGATAGTGCCCGCCGATGTAATCCATGACGAAGCCGCCACCGGGTTTGAGTGGGTCCGTCATGGCCCGAATGAGCCTGCACATGAGCTGCTCGTCGATGAGATCGCCAAAGCTATTGCCGAGGAGCAGGACGGCGTCGAAACGTTCCTCGGTCCGCCAGCGCAGAAGATTTTTGCAGATGAGCGTGACGCAGTCGCTATTCGCCGCCGAAAGCTCACTCGCCTTTACTACGCACACCGACGACAGGTCAACGCCGACGATACGCTGAACGCCGGCTTTCAAGAGATGCGGGATGTGCCTGCCGGTGCCGAAGCAGGGCAGGAATACACTCTTGGGGACGTTGTCCAAAAGAGTAAGCGCAAGACTGACTTCTGCTGCCGAGAGTGCCTCGTTATCGTGGACGTCGCGGTCCAACTCGGCCATCGTATCGTAGTGCTCGGCAATGTTGAATTGCGAAAGCGCGACGCGACTCGCGCGATCATCAGGCATTGTGATCATGTCAGACAGTCTCCTTGGGTGAATACGACCGGCATCTCGACGGCATCAGTTGCGCCATGGATGCGGAACGTATCGGCACGCAAGGTGATCATTGACCCGGCGTGCACGGCTTTGCCATTGGGACCGCGCATGAGGAAGGGTGTGAGCCGCGTGCGCGCATCAGCGAGCGACGATATGCTCCCATCCTCTTCGAGGCAATCAACGTCGTACTGCGCCGACGCGATGACGTGTTGTGCTACAACCGGATGCGGAAGCTGCAACCGCTCTTTGAGGGATCGCTCCCACAGAGCCGCGCTGCATTGCGAACCGACATCGAGACTGCGCGAGCCCCATGATTGATTGCCGCCGTCCCAGGCCGCGAACTTGGTGAGCCAGTACGCGCGATCGCGCGTAAGCTCGGCCGAATCGTAGCAGTCGGGAGCGAGCAAACGCGTTTGGGCCAGTGAACGGTGCAGAATCGCAACCGCTTCTGGGTCGCGTGCGGTAATCCAACGCTCGACGTTTAGCAACCATGCGGCAGCCATGAGCGCCTTGCTCTCGAGTGGATACTGGAGCGGATTAACGATCCTTGCCCCGCGATCCTGCCACTCGCCGAGGCGTTGCAACGTCTCCGGAGAGAAGTTGTCGAAGTAGCCGAAGCGGAAGACGACGGCATTCCCGACGGATGCAGGCAGCGTATCAATGCCATGTACGAATTCGTGGAAACCGTGTACGCGCAGGCGACAAAGCACATCGGTGTCCCACGTAGCCTTGATGGCAGCACTCGCAGCTTGCGGACATTGCCAACGACGCGCGATTTCGGCGATTTCCGTGAGCGGGCAGTCAAACAGAATACGCGCATTAACGCCTCGCTTTCGCAGGGCGTCACAGAACGCGGCTTGCTCGAACACATACTCGGACCACTGGCGTGTCGCGAAGACGAGATATGGACGTCCACACAGATAATCTACGAAGGCGTTAACCATCTGCGAAGGCAATCCATAGCCGTGCTGCATCGTGTAGAGCATGCCGTGTCCGGCCGGACAGCTTTCGAGCTCGGTGATCACGCAACGCAATCCATGTTGATCCTTCACGATCACCATATCGGGACGAAAAACGTCATACGTGCTGCCGCGATCCATGAGCCGCGGAATGCGCGGCGGAGCCTTATGGCACAAGAGCTCGGTGAGCGCCGCATCGTGGCCGTAGAGCTCTGCCACCGCATCCGCAAGCAGCATGACTGCATCGCCAATACGGCAGATCGCTGTCTCGAGCTGCGTCGGCAATGCAAAAGGTTGCGCACCGACACGCCATGAGATCCCGTCCATGCCCTTGTAGCCGATCCCCGTCTCATTCATGCGCGGACGGATGCCGAGGTCTGGCTTGCCAACTCCCGTGACAAGTCCCGCTCCATTTGTGGACGGCGGCCTGTATCCATCTACGAGATCAACCGGGATCTCGAACAGCTCGAGGAGCGTTGGAGAGACACCACCAACCTTTGGGTAGTTGGTGTATCTTACACAACTCCGTTTAGCCGTCTTTATCTCACCGCTCTTCAGCTGCCACTCTGTCTGCCACTTAACAGCCTCCCAAGAAAAACCGACGCACGCGAATTTCTGTGCGAGGTGGTCGAGCAGTGGCGCGTTTTTGGGCCATGTCCCGACCTGCTTCGGTAGCTGCTCTTGGTTCGGATCTCTATCAGACTGAGACCCATTGCCCGCGAGAATCTTTCTAGCCATCTCCTTGAATCGACCGATCCCGCTGCTTTCCATCGGCGGTTTGAATCCGTGCTTCTCACGGAGTTCACGTAGCACTGCAAGTTTACTATCACGCTCTTCTTCACCCATGTGTGTCATGATGCCCATCTCCCTTTCATCCACCAAAAACAAAACTCAATTGCAAAGGAACAAGGAAGTAGAACGAAACCACCGCGTGTTACGCGGTGGTTTCGATGATGTCGGTCGAGCGACAAGACTATGACACACAGCGCATGGGAGTTCTGAAAAGAATCCAAAGCATGCCGAGATACTCGGCATGAATCTTAAAGCCCACACGCAGGTTGGCCATAGATGCGAAACAGCTTACCTGATAGCTTTTTTCTTGTCAAATTTTGACGGAATCACATCTCATCCGGGATCGGAATTCCTATGAGATCAAGTCCGAGCGTAAGCGCCAAATGCGCCGAGGCGACAAGGCGAAGACGAGCTACCTTCAGATCCTCCGGCGCATCTAGAACCTTCACATCGTGATAAAAATCCGTGATCGCGTGCGCCATCGCAAAACACCACTGGGCGATGAGATGCGGCGCGAGCTCTTGTGCCGCGCGATGGCATGTCTGGGGGAACAGAGCCA
>CAYIQM010000074.1:0-3531 GCA_964365615.1 uncultured Gammaproteobacteria bacterium
CACCGGATTTTCCTTCCTCTGCGGAACGCGCGCTTGATTCCTACATCCGCGAGGTTGAGCTCGGCACGAAGACGAAGCTCGCGAATCCGCCGATCAGCGTGATCGCGCTCGAGCCGGGTTTCTTTTCGGTGCTGTTACGGTTCGTGGGGCCGGTCACCGTTGAAGGGACGACGTTTGATGCTGATACGTTTTTCGACCGTCTCGAATACGCCGTGGAATCCGAATATCAGCAGAAAGGGATTCCCGCCGGTCACCGGAAAGAAATTGTGGAGAAGGTTGGAGCTGCGATTCGTGATCGCCTCATGTCCCTTTCTGTGTCGAAGTGGCCGGAGCTCCTTGCGCTTGTTACGACCGCGCTCGAACGTAAACAGATTCTCTTATATTCGCGTCAAGCGGATCTCCGTGCCTCTCTGGATCGGCGCGGCTGGACCGGACGGGCGCATGCGACAGAGGGAGATTTTCTCTGGGTTGTGGATGCGAATGTAGCGGCGTTTAAGACAGACGGTGTCATGAAGAAAGGCGTGAGCTATGCGCTCGACGCGACGGATCCGGCAAAGCCCATTGCGACAGTGACGCTCACATATACGAATACGAATCCGAACTTCACATGGAGGTATACGCGTTACCGAAGTTACACGCGGATCTACGTCCCAGAGGGGAGTCGGCTTCTTGCCTCCTCCGGCGCGTTGAAAGATGACCGGTACCGCACAGGCGGCATTGCGGTCCCCGGAACCGTGGATGTTTTCCATGACCTTGGGAAAACCGTTTTTGGAGCGTTTTGGTCCATCGAACCCGGCACGACTGGAACGCTTACGTTTACCTATCAATTACCGCCATCTGCGATCAGCCAACTTTCGTCAGGTGCCTATCTTCTTGATTGGCCAAAGCAGCCGGGTGCAGATCGTACGCAATTGACGACTGATCTCTTATTCGGTAAGAAGGTATTACGAGCGACTCCTCCGGAACAAAAAGAGAAGTGGGGAGATGCTCGATATGAATACAAAGTTGATTCATTGCTGGATCGGAAGTTTGAAATCACATTGTTGTCAGAACATAGGCAGTAGATGGTAGATAGGTCATTCAAAAACCTATTTGCCATCTGCTATCTGCCATCCCAATCATGTTTGCAAAAAAAATCGGAATTGATCTTGGTACGACGACGGTTCTCGTCTATATCCCGAAGAAGGGGATTGTTTTGAATGAGCCGTCGGTCGTTGCCATTTCGCTTGCGGACAAGCGCGTCATCGCGGTCGGAAAAGAGGCGAGCGAGATGCTCGGCCGCACGCCGGATACGATCGTGGCGAAGCGGCCCCTCAAGGACGGCGTCATTGCCGATTACCGCACGACAGAAGCCATGCTCCGCTATTTTATTAACAAAGCACTTGGCGGCATGCGACTCTTTCGCCCCGAGGTCATGGTCGCGGTGCCGGGCGGCATCACCTCGACGGAACGTCGAGCGGTGATTGACGCGACGATCTCTGCGGGTGCGCGCGCCGCTTACATCATCAAAGAACCCATCGTCGCGGCGATCGGCGCGAATATCCCCATCGGATCTCCGTCCGGCCACATGATTATTGATATCGGCGGCGGTACGAGCGAAATCGCCGTGATCTCGCTCGGCGGCATTGTTTCCTCCGCATCCGTCCGCATTGGAGGAGGCAAGTTGGATCTCGCGATTCAGGAGCACGTTCGGAGAAAATATGGCCTTGCCATTGGGGAAAAGACGTCGGAAGAAATTAAAATCCGCATCGGTTCCGCGCTCTATCTCGAAGAGAAGCTCGAGATGCAGGCAAAAGGCCGCGACATGATCACCGGCCTCCCGCGTATCATTACCGTGTCGAGCGATGACGTGACGGATTCGATTCAGCTCGAACTTCAAGGCATCATCGAAGCAGTGAAGAATGTGCTGCACAACACGCCGCCGGAACTTTCCGCAGACGTTATGGAGAAGGGGATGGTGCTTTCGGGTGGCACGAGTCAACTGCGCAATTTGGATCGGCTGCTTGCCGAGGCAACGGGAGTCCCGGTCTTTGTCGCGGATACCCCCCAGCTTTGCGTTGCGAAAGGAACGGGCATCGCCCTCGATAATCTTGAGAGTTATAAGAAATCAATTTTAGCTTCGTAAGAAATCTTGTGTGAAGTATGCGGTCGGAGGTCTGAATGGAATGCCATATACCATATACCGTATACCATATACCGTATACGGTATCTATGTTGATCGGCATCGAAGCGACGCGGGCGAACAAACCGATAAAGACGGGCGTTGAGCGGTATGCGTACCATGTCATTCAGGAATTGAAAAAGCTCACGGTCGGAAATGAGAACTCGTGGGTTCTCTATTCGAATGCCGTTCTCCATGGCGGGCTCGAAACGCTGCCGGAAAATTGGTACGAGGTGCGGATCAAGTGGCCGTTTCCGTATGGCTGGACGCAGCTCCGTTTCTCCTACGAACTCTCGCGGCGTCCGCCGAACGTCCTCTGGCTCCCGGGCAGTACGCTTCCGCGCATCGTGCCGAAGCAGACGGTTGTCACGATGCACGACATTGGATTCCACCGCTTCCCGCATCTCTACAAATCACGACAGGTGCGGATTCACGAGCATGCGATGAAGGAAATCGCGCGCAAGGCCGCGCGGATTCTGACGGTCTCAGAATATTCTGGACGCGAAATCGCAGAAGCGTACGGAGTTGATCCACACAAGATCGCGATCACGCCGTGCGGGATCGATCATTTGTCCTATCATCCCATCACAGACACTGATGCGCTTGAAGAGCGATTGCAACGGTATCAACTTTCGCGACCGTTTTTTCTCGCGGTCGGTCGTCTCGAAGCGAAAAAAAATCTTATCATGCTCGTGAAGGCGTTCACATCGTTCAAGGCGCGGCTCGGCGTCGGAAGCCCGTATCGCCTCGTGCTTGTCGGGCCACCGGGGTTTGGTTCGGAGGCGATCCGTCAAGAGATCGTGCGTTCATCCGCGGCGTCAGACATCCTCGAACTTGGCTACGTTCCGGAAGCCGACCTGCCGCATCTCTTGAATGCGGCCGAGGCGCTCATCCACCCGTCTTTCTACGAAGGATTCGGCATCCCGCCCGTGCAGGCAATGGCATGTGGCTGTCCAGTCATCTCTTCAAACGCCGCGTCGCTTCCCGAAATTCTCGGCGACGCCGCACTCTTTTTTTCACCCAGCGAACCGGAACAGCTTGCCGAGACGTTCCGGAAATTCGTGGGAGATGTGGCGTTACAGGATGAACTACGCAGAAAAGGGATTGAACGCGCGGCGCGATATACATGGCAAGCGACCGCAGAAAAAACTTTGCCTGTGCTGACGAATTGGTAAAAAGCTTAAATTTTGGCTGGGTTAAGCGAAGGGATTGACGAAATCCCTTTATTATGATATTTTGCGCTGTTTGGATTGGCGCGCTCATTTGCGTTGCTGACCAGACGAGGAATCCGTAGGGGCGCCCCGTCGGGTCGCCCCGACTGTGTGGGTGTGTGTTGTGTTGTTGCAGGTGGAATAACAAAGTGGAGTTTT
>CAYIQM010000075.1:0-3476 GCA_964365615.1 uncultured Gammaproteobacteria bacterium
AACATGTTGCCATAATCAGGCGCGCCTGCCTACTACACACTTGCTTGAAGAACCATAAATTATAGATTTACGTAGGAAAGAAAACAGTCATTTGTTTATGAAGTCTTATCTCAACATTGTCCGACATATTCTCGATCACGGCGAGCGGAAAGAGAATCGCACGGGCATGGACGCGCTCACGGTCGCCGGTGTCATGTTCGAGCATGACATGGCGCATGGATTCCCGCTTCTCACGACAAAAAAAATGCCGTTCAAAACGATCCGAGTCGAACTCGAATTTTTCATCAAAGGACTCACGGACAAAAAGTGGCTGCAAGATCGTCGTTGCACGATTTGGAACGAATGGGCCAACCCCAAAAAGGCACCGTACGGCCACGACGAGGCGTCGAAGAAACGGATGATGGAGGAGCGCGACTTGGGTCCAGTATATGGCTTCCAGTGGCGGCACTTTGACGCACCGTATGAGAATTATGATTCGGACTACGCGGGGAAAGGCATTGACCAGCTCGCGAAGGTCGTAGAGACGTTACGGAAAAACCCACAGGATCGGCGCATGATCGTCATGGCATGGAACCCGAAGGCGTTACCCGAACAGGCCCTCCCGCCATGCCATTATGGATTTCAGGTGACGGTGATCAACGGAAAACTTAATCTCCTCTGGAATCAACGTTCCGTTGACACCATGCTCGGCCTTCCATTCAACATCGCGAGCTATGCGCTCCTCCTCCATCTCCTCGCGAAGGAAACGGGACTCGCAGAGGGACGTCTCATCGGTTTTCTTGCGGACACGCACATCTACGTGAATCATCTGGACGGCGCAAAAGAGCAACTTGCGCGCACGCCGAAGCCGTTGCCGCGGATCCTCACTGAGTCATTCACCTCAATCTTTAACTGGACAGGCGAACACACGCGGCTCGAAGGATACGAACCCGGAGAGAAAATCGAATTCCCTATTGCGGTATGATGACGATCATCGCTGCCATAGCGCAAAATAACGTCATTGGACAGGATGGCAAGCTCCCCTGGTATCTTCCGGAAGATTTGAAACACTTTAAAACGCTGACAACCGGCCACGTCGTCCTCATGGGGAGAAAAACGTGGGAATCCATCCCTGAAAAATTCCGCCCGCTCCCGAATCGGAAAAGTATCGTGATCACGCGGCAAGCGAAGTATAACGTCCCAGATGAGGTCGAAGTCTATCATTCAGTAGATGATGCCCTGCGGGCTTATCCGAGCTACGAGATTTTCGTCATCGGCGGCGCGGAAATCTATCGACAGACGATTAATCGCGTGGATCATCTTGAGATAACGCACGTGGATCAAAAGATTGACGGGGATGTGTTTTTTCCACCTATTGATCCGACGATGTGGCATGAGATCAAGCGCGAACCACATGAGGGATTTACCTTTGTAACGTATGAACGGAAAACTCGTCCACATTGAAGGCATAGATGGATCAGGCAAATCCACGGTCATGGACGCTTGCCGCAGTTGGGCCGAAGAACGCGGCGCGCGGTTTGTTGACGCTGTGGAATTCATGAAACGCGAGCGACGGCTACCCCGCCTCGAAGATGTTGGAGATGCGACAGGGCTCCTCACCGCCGAACCGACCTTTGCATGGATCGGATCCGCGATTCGCGAGGAGATCATCGCGAAACATGACGATGGTCGCGTCTACACCGGTGCAGAAACGGCCGACGCTTTTGCGCTCGACCGTCTCGTCCTGTTCCGCCGTCTCATCATCCCCTTTCTCACCGATCATCCGGAACGCATCGTGTTTCAAGATCGCGGACTTGCTTCTTCCCTCGCGTATCAGCCGCTCCAGGATCCATCACTCACGACGGCAAACCTTCTCGCGCGTCCGGGCAATGCGCAAACGCTTGCCTTCCCGCCAACGCTCCTCATCCTCATCCGCACCGAAGCCGCAGCAGCGCTCGCCCGCGTTGCGGGGCGGACGGATAAACGCGACAATGATATCTTCGACGATGCAAATTTTCAATCACGCCTTGCAATCCGCTTTCTCTCCGACGACGTTCTTGGACCATTCAAACAAGCGGGAACGATCATTGGCGAAATTGACGGAAATGCGCCGCAAGATGTTGTGGCAGCGGCCGTCAAGCGGCTCCTCACGCAAGAATTGGACACAGAAGACAAAAGGGGATAGTCTCTAAAAAAGACTATGCCTCCTGAAACTCCAAAACCGTCAGCACGAGACATCCAAGTTGCAAGAATGCTTAAACCAGATGAAGTGCCCCCGGAATTACGCGCTCTTCGTGAAGCGGATAGACGTAAACGAACGGACAAACCAACAGAACAACCCCCGACGCCTGAAGCAATGTTTCAAACACAAAAAGCTCAATTGCTTCAAGATCTCTACAGCTACAGGCAAATAGCAGACAATAGAATCAAGAAAGCTCAAAATAAACTAAAGCGTCCTGATCTGCGAACAAGAAAGGATGGCATCTTCCAAAGCGACAAAGCACTGCAAGATGATCTCGCAGATGCTGAAGAGGAGTTACTGGCAACTGCTTTGCAACAAGCATGTCTACAAACTTCGCAAGCAACGACCATGGAAGAATTCCAACGGGAAATCGAGAAAGCGCAAGTAGATGCGGCAAAAGAGTTAGGCAGGGCCTATGACGATCATGCGGCTCCAGAAACCATACAAACCAAACGAAGAATGTTACAAGCTGTAACTGAACTCGAACGACTGTTCACATTCACATTTCGTTGAGTATGTCCAAATCTCTCCCCTCCGCGCGCGATCTCATCAAAGATTCCTGGACGCTCTTTGTACAAACGTGGAGCGACACGGTAAAAATTTCAATCTGGTTCCTTTATTTTGGCCTCGCGTACTTCGCGCTCGCCGCGCTAAAAAAATTCGCGCCTGCCGCGGAAACAATTCTATACATTCCTGTCATTGTCGCGATGTTCATCACAAACGTATGGATCAGCATCCGTCTCATACGCGTTGTGCTCGCGCTCGACGCAGGCAGGAAACCGGATTTTTCCACCGCGGAATCCATGCGCGCGTGGCAGACCGTACTCCCGCTTGCGCTTGTCGCAATCCTCCAAAGCCTCATCGTAATTGGCGGCTTCGTCTTGCTCGTGATTCCCGGCATCTATCTTGGCGTCGCCCTCTCGTTCGTACAACTCTGTGTCGTTGACCAAGGGCTCCGTGGAACAGCGGCGATCTCCGCATCCTACGCGCTCGTGCGCGGACGATGGTGGGCAACACTCTGGCGGCAGTGGGCGACGGGATTTGTCTTTGGTGTCAGCGTTCTGATCATCAACATGATCGCCGTGGCGATTTTTGGCCTCGCAGGCTTCTTCGCATTGCGCGGATTGCTCGAAAATACGGATCCGCTCGTCGCCGCAGCTATCACGCTTCTTCAATCGATCATCCAGGCCGCCGTTCTTCCGCTTTTTATCATCGTTCAAGTGAAAATCTATCGAGCGTTGGGGGGTGGGGGTAG
>CAYIQM010000076.1:0-3184 GCA_964365615.1 uncultured Gammaproteobacteria bacterium
GGAAAGATCACCCCGAAATCAACGTATGTGGACAAGGGCGTCGAAGAGATTGATCATTTCAAAATTCGCAATTCAGATCATCAAACGCACGGCGTGCAGACCATGACGGAGGTGCTTGAAAAATCGCTCAACCTCGGAACGATTTATGTCGAGCGACTGCTCGGGAACGAGTCATTCCGTAAAGCCGTTGAATTGTTCGGGTTCGGCAAGAAGACACATATCGAACTTTCTCCTGAAGCATCGGGGAACACATCGTCTCTCGCAAAGAAGGGAAGCGTGTTCGGAGCAACCGCGTCGTATGGGCAAGGGATTAGTATTACGCCGATTCAGCTTGTCTCCGCATTTGCTGCGCTCGGGAACGGTGGCAAGCTGATGCGTCCGTACATCGTGGATGAGATCATGCGGCCGGATGGATCGCGTGAGCGCACGAAACCGATCATGGTCGCAGAGGCGATTTCCGAGCGCACCTCGCGACTTATTTCCGGCATGCTCGTTTCCGTCGTTGAGAATGGTCATGGGAAACGCGCCGGCGTGCCCGGATATTGGGTCGCGGGCAAAACCGGAACCGCGCAAGTATCTCGAAAGAACGGGCCAGGATATCAGGAGAACGTCCACATCGGTTCGTTTGCCGGCTATGCGCCTGCGAGCGATCCAAAATTTGTTATGCTTGTGAAGATTGACCATCCGCGCGACGTGGAGTGGGCCGAATCCTCGGCCGCGCCGCTATTTGGCGAAATGGCCTCTTTTCTGCTTACATACCTTCAGATCCCCCCGGAGCGGACTATTAAGACAGTAGGCAAGTAGACGGTAGACTATGTCTCCAAAACATCTCCTCGAATGTTATCTCGGTTCGTGCGTGCGCGCCGCGTTTTTGCGTGAACGCCCGCTCGTCATTGCCGTGGCAGGATCCGTCGGCAAATCATCAACAAAAAAAGCGATCGGCATCGCGCTTGGCGCGCATGAATCCGGGAGCCGTGTCGTTGCGTCCAAGAAAAATTACAATAATGAGCTTGGCATTCCGCTCACCGTGTTCGATGGTGACGCACCGGGACGGAATCCGATCGCGTGGCTTGTCCTCCTCGGAAAAGCGACACTCGCATCTCTCGGCCTCACAAAATTTCGCGCCTCGACATTTGTCCTCGAAATGGGGACGGACCGGCCGGGCGATCTTGCGTATCTCGTTTCGATCGCGCCTCCCCACGTCGGAGTGCTCACGGCCGTTGGGCCGGAACATACGGAGTTTTTTGGTTCTCTCGAAGGAGTGCGACATGAAGAGGGGACGATCATCCGTTGTCTTGGTCCGGATGATATCGCCATCGTGAATGCGGACGATGCGCTCGCGATGGCGTTCACCTCTGGATTAAAGGGAAGCGTCAATACATTTGGAGCCTCTAATGAAGCGATCGTGCGAATCAGTGAGTCGCGTATCGTGATTGATAACGCCTCAAAAGAATCTTCCGGCCTCGATGTTACGATTGCGCTTCTCGGAAGAACGCGGGCGTTTCGGATCACGGGCACGATCGGACGGCCGCATGCGTATGCCGTCGCAGCCGCGCTCGCCGTCGTGAACGCGATTGACGGTGACGAGGCACTTGCGGTCTCACGTCTCGCCGAGCAGTATCACGGCATGCCCGGGCGGATGCGGCTTCTTGAAGGGGTGAAACGCACATGGCTCATTGATGATTCATATAACTCTTCTCCGCTCGCTGCGCTTTCCGCGATTCGCGATCTCGCCGCGTTCCCCGTCGTCGAAGGATCTCGCCGCATCGCCGCGCTCGGCGACATGTTGGAACTCGGATCGCTCGCGGAAGAAGCTCATCGCGACGTGGGCCGCGCCGTCGCCGAAGCCGGGATTGACATGCTCGTCGCGTGTGGTATGCTCGCGCACATCGTCGCCGACGCGGCGCGCGCGTCAGGAATGTCCGACGATCGCATCTTGACGTTCTCGAATAGCGCGGATGCGGGGCGCTTCATCCAAGACAAATTGAAGGAAGGCGATGTCGTGCTCGTGAAAGGGTCGCAAGGAGCGCGCATGGAAAAAATCGCCATCGAGCTCATCGCGCATCCGGAAAGAGCAGAGGAACTTTTGGTGAGGCAGTCGAAGGAATGGAAGGATAGACGGTCTACAGTCTTCGCCACGGCGCGTTCGTCTATTGGTTAGGACACCAGGTTCTCATCCTGGTAAGACGGGTTCGATTCCCGTACGCGCTACCAAAAAGAAAAACGATTCAGCATCGTTACATGGCGATGCTTTTTCGTAAAAAAGTCGCGTCCGCCAGAGAGTCGGCGGACGCGTGACGTCACAATTCGGAAATGATGGACTTGAGATACGTGTCCAGGAGCGGCCCGTCTGTTCGCGCGCGTGCCTGATTCGTCGCGTGCGAGTGGGCCTCGAAAGCGCTGTTTGTGACGTAGGCGAGACCGAGCACGCGGACGCCCGGATGCGTCGCGGCGACGCATGCTTCCGGGACCATGCTCATCCCGACCACTGATGCTCCGGTTTGACGCAGAATCACCTTGTCGTATTTCCGTCCCTCGAAGAACGGTCCGCGGAGCATGGCATATCCGCCTTCGGTGACACGGAGGGCTTCTGGTGCTACGCGATGCGCCATGTGCCGGAGGGGCGCATCGAGCGTGTCCTCCGGTGAGCAGAACTCTCCGGCAAAGAGCGGACTGACTTGCATGAACAGCGTCACAAAGCCATCTACGAGAACGACCTCTCCCACGTGAACATCCCGCTTCAAGCTTTCGGCTGCAGCTGTGAGAATGAGCGTCTTCACGCCAAGCGCGATGAGAATCTCGACCTGTAGCCGCACCATAAACGGCACGCGTGGGTCTGTCGGGTGTTCATTCATGTGCACGCGTCCGCGCAGCGCGACAACCGGTTTTCCGGCGACATAGCCCCAGACGAGATGCCGTGCATGGCCCTCGAGACGACCAAGGCTTTTGAAGCCCGGGAGTTCGGACAATGGTTTCGTCATCTCGCCATCCATGGTGAGCAAATCGCCCCAACCCGTTCCGAGAACAAGGCCGATTTGTGGGTAGAGATGCGTTGCATCTTTCAGGTATCTGCCCACCACAGCTACAGTTTTTCTGAGCGAACGTATGTCCTGCATGTCTTTTCCTCCGTGCAATAGAAACAGCCGAAAAATCATAGCACATCAAATGAGAGTGTCAAGAAGTG
>CAYIQM010000077.1:0-3179 GCA_964365615.1 uncultured Gammaproteobacteria bacterium
AGAGTGTTTGCATGCGTTCATCCTAACGCGGTCGATGAAAAAAGAAAACCGTCAAGCCGCGGAACGCTTTTCAGCCATTACATACACGACAGATCGAGGTTGAATGGTGAGAATGCGTATGGATGCTCCGTGTACGCGATAGACGACACGATACTCACCAACGCGGAGTTTCCGATGGCCTGTGAGCGACCGATGTAACGGAACGTCAAAAATTTCCGGATGCGTCATCAATTTGTGTTCAATCGCCGACTTGATCCGCTCTTGGATCGTCTTGTCCAACCGCGGGATATCCTCGCGGACGACGAGCGGATGATACGCGAGCGTGTACCTCATCTCCACGCAGATGCATGTGAAATCATCCGGCCCTTCCGACGTTCGCGCGATTCGGCAATCTCGAGGAGAACGTTGTCCTCATCCGCCTCGAGTGCGCGACGGAGGAGATCAAGCGTCTGTGTCGCGACGGGCACATGTGCGCGGTGCGCAAGCATCTTGAGTGCCGTGTTGATGTCGTCCGGGACGGACAAATTAATGCGGGTTTTGACGGTTGGCATAGCAAAAGCAGTGTAACAAAATCGTTACACCATGTCCATCTCTCCCCAATTCTTTCCCACCTTTGCTTCGACGACGACCGGGACGCCGATCTTCTCGACGTTCTCCATGACTTCGATGATGTCTGGCGCGAGGAAGGACACGGTGCGCCGTGCCCCTACATATTCCGGCACCTCGAAGACAAGTTCATCGTGGACTTGCAGCAGCATCTTTGCGTCGCGAGAAAGTGACGGAAGTTTCTTCGCAACCTCCTGCATCGCGAGTTTGATGAGATCCGCTGACGTCCCTTGCACGGGCATGTTGATCGCCATACGCTCCGCGGCCGCACGAAGCTGGGGCAGGGGGGAATTGATGTCTAGGAGATAGCGACGGCGGCCGAAAAGCGTCTCAACGTATCCGTGCGCATGCGCAAACGCTTTTGTCTGGTCAAGATACTCGCGGATGCCGGAATAAACATGAAAGTATTCGTCAATAAATTGCCGCGCCTCGTCAAATGAAATTCCAGCGGATCTTGAAAGCCCTTGCGGCCCTTGGCCGTAGATGATCCCAAAATTGATGGCCTTTGCGGCGCGGCGTTGATCTTTCGTCACCTCATCGAGCGGCACATGCCAAATTGCGGCCGCGGTCGCCGTGTGAATATCAACCTTGCGATGGAATGCGTCGAGCATCTTCTCATCCTTCGCAAGCGCGGCGATGACGCGCAGCTCGATCTGCGAATAATCACACGACAGAAGAAGAAAACCGTCTCGTGCGACGAATCCGCGTCGAATTTTTCGACCGAGCTCGGTGCGGATGGGAATGTTTTGGAGATTCGGATTGGTTGACGAAAGTCGACCTGTCGCGGCAATCGTCTGGTTGAACGTCGTGTGCACGCGGCCGACGTGATCTGCAAGATCCGGCAACGCTTCAACGTACGTCGAGAGGAGTTTCGCGACTTCGCGATAGTCGCTGATCTTTTCGATGATCGGATGCGTCCCTTCGAGCTTCTCAAGCTCGGCTGCGGCAGTCGAAATCCCGGTTTTGCCGCGTTTGATTCCTTTGATCGGGATCTGTAAAACGTCAAACAGAATCCGCGCGAGCTGCTGCGGCGAGGCTGGATTAAATTCTTCGCCCGCGAGCTGCACCATCTCACGTTCAAGGCGTGTTTTTTCTTTTTGAAAATCGTCGCGCAGCTTCTGAAAATACGCGCGGTCTATCAAGATACCTGCTTCTTCCATCTCGCCCAAAATCGGAATAAGCGGAAGTTCAAATCGCGTGAGCACCGTATCGAGCCGCTGCGCGTTGAGCTCTTGCGCAAGATGACGATGGAGGGCCCGAATCGCGTTGACTTCCGATGCGGGGCGCTCGTCTCCTTCGGGCAACATCATCCCAAGACGTCCGGCGGCAATTGTCGCGAGATCATAAGATCGTTCGCCCGCGGAAAGGAGATAGGCCGCGATGTGCGTATCAAATGCAATCCCGTTTAACTCAAACCTATTCTTACGGCACCACTGCCACGCGCGTTTGAGATCATGGCCGATCTTCGCGATCGTAGGATCGGACAAAATATCCCGTAGGGACGAGACCTGCCTCGCTTCGACATCGTCCCGCGACAACATCGCCGTCGCATCTTCCGATCCGATCGCAAGCGCGGGCGTATCGGCGAACAAAGATTCTTGCGTGATCTCGATGGGATGGAGGATTAAAAAATGTGATTTTTTCGCGTTTTTCATCACCTCCCCAACCCCGCAAATCTCCCCCTGTTGATGGGGTGTGACTTTTGACGTTATAGACTTTAGACTTTTCACTCCCATCCTCCCCAGCAACGTCTTAAATCCGAGCTTCAAAAACAACTCGCGCAACTTTTCCTCATCTACGCGGCTTCTACGAAGATCCTCATGCTTTTCCTTCATTGGCGCGTCCATCACGAGCTGCACGAGCTCACGCGTATCGCGTCCGGCCCGTTCGCCATCCACGAGACGTTGACGCGCGCCTGTCTTCAAATCGCTTCTCGGATCATGCGCCGCCGTAAAAATCTGCTCGAGCGTCCCGAATTTCTGCAAGAGATCGAGTGCCGTCTTCTCGCCAATCCCGGGAACGCCTTTGAGATTATCCGATGGATCGCCGGCAAGTGCTTTCCAATCCACGATCTGCTTCGGCGTCAAGCCCGTGAGATCGAACAACGTCTTTTCATCATACAGGACCGTCTCGCTCACCCCTTTCTTCAATGCCATGACGCGCACGCGCGGTGCGATAACCTGCCACACATCGCGATCGCTCGTGAGGATCGTGACCTCTATTTTTTCTTGTGCAAGACGATATGCGATCGTCGCGAGAAGATCATCAGCCTCATAACCGGGAAGCTCGATGTTCTTTCCGCCGAGGGCCGAGATGACGTCGTGGACAAGCGGAAACTGATCATAAAACTCTTGCGGCTGCTCCTCGCGCTGCGCCTTATATTCCGGCGCGGCGATATGGCGATATGTGGGCTCTGGCGTATCCCAACACACGACAAAATAGTCCGGACGCTCCATCTGGAGAATCTTCTGTAGACACATCGCAAAACCATATACCGCATTCACGACGCGTCCGTCCGGCGACGTGAGTCGCGGCAATGCATGCCACGCGCGGTGGATGAGCGCGTTGCCATC
>CAYIQM010000078.1:0-2974 GCA_964365615.1 uncultured Gammaproteobacteria bacterium
TTTGGTGATAAGGCCGTGCGCGCGGAACTTCATGAACGGCTCATCTCCGCCGGAGGCGGATCCGCCTTTGGCGGAAAAGTGGAGCACTCCAATATCATGCAATGCCATGGTGAGAAATCGCGAATAGAGAAGATGAAGCGTCGTATGCTCCATGCCACCGTTATAGAGATCAACGGGCATCCAATATTTGAGCTTCTCTGGATCCGCAAACACGCGATCATTGTGCGGATCGCAATAGCGTAAAAAGTACCATGAGGAGCCAGCCCAATTCGGCATGGTATCTGTCTCGCGTTCCGCAGCTCCTCCGCAGGAGGGACACGTCACCTCAATCCATTCGCGTATTTTCGCGAGTGGCGACTCGCCGGTATCCGTCGGTTCGTACGCGTCAACGTCAGGCAAGATCAGAGGAAGATCTTTTTCCGGCACTGGAACATAGCCGCAATGCTTACAGAGGATGATCGGAATGGGCTCGCCCCAATATCGCTGTCGCGAGAACACCCAGTCGCGGAGTTTGTATGTCGTCTTGCGCTCGCCGACACCATTCGTTTCAAGCCACTCGATTATTTTTTCTTTCGCGTCGGTTGTTGCGAGACCATCAAGAAGACCGGAATTGATGGCAATACCGTCACCGACGAATGCTTCAGGTAGGGGCAATTCATGAATTACCTCTACATGGTTCACCACCCGAATAATTTTCAATCCAAACTTCTTTGCAAATTCAAAATCACGTTCGTCATGCGCGGGCACGGCCATGATAGCGCCCGTGCCATAGTGGCCGAGGACGTAGTCCGCAACCCAGATCGGAATTTCCTCACCCGTCGCTGGATTCTTCGCCGTGATCCCTTCGATTGCAACGCCGGTTTTCTCATGCGACTCTTGCCGTTCAATCTCCGTCTTTTTCGTTGCCGTGACACAGTATGCCTGCACGTCTGTGAGATTCGATATGTGAGATTCGAGACGTGCGATGAGCGGATGTTCCGGCGCAAGCACCAAATACGTTGCGCCAAAGAGCGTATCCGGCCGCGTTGTGAAAATGTCAACGGTGAATTTGGAATTTGGAATTTGGAATTTTATTCCAGCTCCCTCGCTTTTCCCAATCCAATTAATTTGCTGCGTTTTAATCTTGTCGAGATAGTCCACGGTTGCGAGATCCTCGATGAGACGATCCGCGTATTTCGTGATGCGGATCATCCATTGATTTTTTTTTCGCTCTTCGACGGATGCTCCGCAACGCTCGCAGACGCCGCCGATCGCTTCTTCTTTCGCAAGACCAATCTTGCACGCCGGACACCAGTTGATTGTAGATTCGGCCTTGTACGCCATGCGATGATCGTCTCTGTATTTGCGAATGGCGCGATCGCGATCCGTGGACGTTCCATCAGGGCGGGACGCCCCTATATCATCGGGAATCGGCAATTCCTCGATTGGACGCGCGCGGTCTTCGATCTCATCGAAATAACTGTTAAAAAATTTGAGGAACATCCATTGCGTCCATTTATAGTACGCAGGGTCCGTCGTGTTCACCTCGCGTGACCAGTCAAAGCCGAAACCCAGCGACTTCAATTGTCGCGTGAAGTTGGCGATATTTTTTTTTGTCGCGTCCCGTGGCTTGATCTTGTTTTTGATCGCAAAATTTTCCGTGGGCAGCCCGAACGCATCCCAACCGATGGGATAGAGCACGTTTTTCCCTTCCATACGACGTTTCCGCGTCATGATGTCAAGTGCGGTGTAGGATCGCGGATGGCCGACATGCAAACCTTCTCCGGAGGGATACGGAAACTCAATCAAGCCGTAAAACTTTGCCCCAAGCGCAGTCGAAGGGTCTGCCGCACGATACATCTGATCTCGTTCCCAGATTTCCTGCCACTTTTTCTCAATATCTTGAAATGGATAGCCGTGTGCCATATGTAGGGGCGCGATTCATCGCCGCCCCTACGCTATCAATTTTTGTCTTTACGTGCAATCTACACACCCTCTGAAGGGTGCACGAGCAGAAGTTCGGTTTCGAGCTTTTTCGTAAGCTCTACGAACGTGTCGACAACGAGATCCGCGCCAACCTCGTCCGTCGCAGTCGTCCCCTGACGTCACGTCAGGATCTCACGACTGTGGGGGTTTCTTTTTTCACCTCCCTCTCCTTTTCAGCTATCACAACCACCCCCAACCCCCTCCTTTTCAGCCCGCCTTCGGCGGCCAGAAGGAGGGGGTTTTAATCTCCCCCTCCTGCGGCCTGCCCGCCTTGGGCGGGATGAACAGGAAGGGGCAGGGGGAGGCTATGTTCTAAAATTTCGTATCACGGCTCTCACCACCCCCTGGATCAACGGGTCGTAGCAGTAGAGGGGTTTCATTGTGGAGTTCGCGGGTTGGAGACGAATGCGATCGCGTTCGCGATAGAATCGTTTGAGCGTCGCATACGCGTTGTCAAGAAGCGCGACCACCACGTCGCCGTTTTTTGGCGATGGATTGCGTTCCACGACCACATAATCGCCGTCGAGAATCCCATCCTCGATCATCGAATTGCCTTTCACGCGAAGGACGTACGAATTGGCCGAGTCCGGCGCGAGCTCGACCGGGACGGCAAATGTCTCACGCTCTTCAATCGCTTCGATCGGCTGTCCGGCGGTGATGAGGCCCGCAAGAGGAAGGAGTGCGCTCTTTCCCCACCGAACAGCTTTGTCTGTTGGCTCGAGTTCTCGCGCGCCGGCGTCTGAGGTCGTCGCGTGCAGATATCCGCGCTCGCGGAGAGCTTGAATGTGCACATGGACCGTCGAGGGTGAAGCGAGATCGAGTCCGGACGCGATTTCTCGAAACGACGGCGAATACCCATTTTCATTGATGAATGAAACGATGAAATCCAAGACTTCTTTTTGTTTAGGAGTCAATCGTTGGATCATGAATTAAGTATCGAACAAAAATAGAACACTGTCAATGACACTTATCCACAGAAAATAAAAGAGTTTTCCTGAGCCCGTTGCAA
>CAYIQM010000079.1:0-2852 GCA_964365615.1 uncultured Gammaproteobacteria bacterium
GCAGAGCGTTTAGGTGTCACCGTCAGAGCAGTGGACAGTGGACAGTGGGCAGTGGACAGGGATATGGATTCTTTTTTAACGCTCATGAACGAAACCGCAACGCGAGATCATTTCGTTCAGCATCCACTCACATATCTCGGAGCGACCGCTCAATTTTTCTCGGCGAGAGGGATGGCAACCCTTCGAGTCGCGGAACGCGGAGGGAAGATGCTCGCCGCAAATCTCGAGATCGTATTCGGCGACACCGTCACATATCTCTACGGCGCGTCATCCTCTGTTGAGCGAAATGCCAATGCGCCCACCCTGCTCCAATGGAGCGCGATTCGTGATGCGAGCGCGCGCGGATTCTCTTTGTACGATCTGTGGGGCGCGAATCCGGAATGGAGAGGGATGTTTTATTACAAACCCTCGTGGGATGGGATCACGCGTTGGAAACGGGGCTTTGGCGGGCGGCTCGTGCAGCTGGTCGGCACATGGGATCTGCCGTTCCATGGCAGTATCTATAACCTCTTACATCTTGATCAGTTTTCGCGCGGCTAGAAATTATGCTATGCTTGGATCGTTCCATTATTCTCTAATCTTTTTTTATGATGTGTTCTTCTATCGAAAAGATGTGCCCCGTGCACAAAGTCGCGTGGGTGCTCGTGTGGGTCGGCGCGATCAATTGGGGGCTTATTGGAGCCTTTCAGTTTGATCTTGTCCAGATGGTATTCCAGAGCTGGCCATCGGTCGTCCGCATCGTGTATGTTCTCGTCGGTTTGTCTGCCATCATGCTTCTCTTGACCGAGAAGTGTAAGGCGTGTACGAAGGCCGGTGAAAAGAAATAACGGAAGAGACGCTTGAGCGTCCAAGCGCGCGGCGTGAGCATTGTACTTCGCCGCGCTTTTTTTGTATCACAAAATTTTATCCACCAATCCGTACGCCATCGCCTGCTTTGCATCCATGAAGTAGTCGCGATCCGTGTCTTCTTCGACTTTTTTGACCGGTTGGCCGGTGTGCTTCGCGATGAGCTTGTTTAATTGTTCTTTTGTCTTCAAGATGCGCTCGGCGCGGATTTTGATGTCTGTCGCCTGACCCTCAATGCCTCCCAGCGGCTGGTGGATCATGATCTCGGAATTCGGAAGCGCCGCGCGTTTTCCCTTTGCGCCTCCGGCAAGGAGTACGGCACCCATCGAGGCTGACATGCCCATACAAATCGTCGCAATGTCGCAGGCCACGTGCTGCATCGCGTCGTAGATCGCAAGGCCGGCGGTCACGGATCCGCCCGGTGAGTTGACGTACAGTTTGATGTCCTTGGTTTTGTCCTGGCTCTCGAGGAACAGGATTTGCGCCACGATGATGTTCGCGACGTCGTCATCTATGACCGAACCCAGCATGATGATACGGTCCTTCAATAGGCGCGAATAGATGTCATACGCGCGTTCCCCATGAGCCGTTTTTTCGATGACCGTGGGGATGAGATAGGAGCTTTTTGTCACGGATGTGATTTCGTAGGGATTCATCATAGGCAGTAGGCAGTAGATAGTAGGCAGGTAGGGTTACAGCCTACCACCTACAGCCTACTGTCTACAACCTACAGCCTACTGTCTTTGTGTTTAGCAGTCAAGCAAGGCGAGTGCTAAATCTATTTACGCAACAATTCTCGGCCCATTCGGCGTTTCCAACAGCCGTCCCGCGACGGTGAATCCCGCCGCTTTTTTGTGTCCGCCACCGCCGAGCAGTTTTGCGACTTTGGAGACGTCGCGCGTCACGCTCCGAAACGAGCCTTTCACTTGACCGTCCCCGATCTCGTTCAGCACGAGAATCGTGTCCGTGCCGCCCGTGACCGCATTCAAGAAATTTGAGACGCCTTCGACAACGTCTTTTGGCACATCTTTCACATCCTCTTGTCGCAGGTACGTCGTCACGATGTCATACGTAGCGTTGTATCTCAATCGCGAAAGGAAAAGCCCCCAGATTTTGAGCGCGGGCACCGTTTTGTCATGCAGAAGATGTGCGTGGATGTCAACCAGTCGGCCGCCGGCCGCAAGCATCTTTGACCCCGCCTCGACGGCTTTTGAATGTGTCGCGGCATTTGAAAAACTCGAAGTATCGGTGAAGAGTCCGGTCAGAACGGACGTTGCCATTGCCGGATCTACGGAGATTTCATTCGCTTCATAGAAGCGATGGATAATTTCCGCGGTCGAACTCGCATCGGTCAGCACGAGATTGAGATGGCCAAAGCGCTCATTCGTCACATGATGATCAATATTCACGAGAAAATATCCGTGCGGAAGATGCGACATGAACTCCGCGACGCCACAATAGCGGAGATCGCCCGCATCAAAAACGATAACCAGATCGTAGGCACCATCGAACACAGTCGGATCATTCGTGTAACGATGCAGATTGTCGAGATAGCGAAAGCACCTCGGCGGCGCATCGAGGCAGAACGCCGTCACATCTTTTTTTTCGCGAAGGAGCCAGTTCAAGATGCTGGAACTCGAACCGAGCGTATCGCCATCCGGTTTTTTGTGCGCGACAAGAAGGATGCGATCCGCGTCGCGGATCGCCGTATGCAGCTGTCCAAAGAGGTGTGTCGCGTCGCTCATGAGGATCGAGTACTCTATCCCCTCACTTGACACTCGTCAAGGGATGTGGCAGCGATAGATGAAGAGGGTATAATTTATGCAAACGATTTAAATCCGATATGTCATCCGTAGAAAGACACATTCATGATGTCCTGGAAGCTGTAAACGCCTATGCATCACATACGGATGCTGAATTGGCGGACGTGCGCACAGAAATGCGCGCAGGTTTCGTTCAGGTACGTTCAGAGATATCAGAAATAAAGGTAGAGATATCAGAAATAA
>CAYIQM010000080.1:0-2843 GCA_964365615.1 uncultured Gammaproteobacteria bacterium
AACGCATGCAAACACTCTCATCATCAAACGGTTTTCTTTTCGGCGCGACGACTGTCGAGGACGGAAATTTTTTCAATGAAGGAACAGATGCGTACGCCGCACGATGTCTTGCGATGATCCATCGCGAGTTTCCAGACATCTCACGCGTCGTTGTCGCACGGACAGTCCATAGCTCGCACGTAGCGATCGTGGCGCACGAGAGCCCTGCCATCATTCCGGCAACGGACGGTCTTGTAACGCGTGAAATGGGGATCGCGCTCTGCGTGACCGGCGCGGATTGCACACCCATCTTTTTGGCAGATTCGGTTACGCAAACAATCGCCCTCGTCCATTCGGGTCGTCGCGGGACGGAATCGAAGATCATCGGCATGACCGTCTCGATGCTTCGAGACACGTTTGGTTCGCGTGCGGCCAATCTCGAGGCTGTGATTGGACCGGGAATTTGCGCGGAGCATTACGCAGTTTCTCCAGAAGTCGCGAAGCCATTCCGTGACACGTATCCATCGCGCGTCACAGAGCATCACATTGATCTTCCAGGCATCATCCTCGATCAGCTCGTTGCGTCAGGTGTTCATTCCGATCGCATGACCCTGTCTTCTGAATGCACCTATCAGCATCCGGAGAAATGGTTTTCGCATCGATGGGACGTCCATCACGGTATCGAGGAATTTCGCGTTCAGTTATTTTTTGCTGCTATCGTTTCTCTGCGCTAGCATTCAGAAATGCAACCGTTTGAGACATTTGGCGGCGATAAAAAAGTTGGGCAGTCCATTCTTGATCCGCTCGAGCAGAGGCTGATTCGAAGACTTGTTCCGGCTGTTCCGTCTTTCATCCGTTCGCAGCATCTCACGCTCGCTTCGATTCCGATCAGCGCAGCGATTATCGGATTCAGTTATCTCGCAAAATCAAACATCCATTGGCTCTGGGCCGTTTCGATTTTGATCGTTCTGCAATGGCTCACAGATTCGCTCGATGGTGCGGTTGGTCGCGCGCGAAACGAAGGTCTTGTCCGTTGGGGCTATTACATGGATCACCTCTTGGATTATTTTTTTCTTGGAGCGATTCTCATCGGCTTTATGCTTCTTCTTCCAGATCATTTCAAATGGTTGCATTTTTTTATCTTCTTGATCTTCGGCGGCTTCTTGGTCAACTCGTATCTCGCATTCGCCGCGACGAATCAATTTCGCATCTCCCACATGGGCATTGGGCCGACAGAAATCCGTTTGATTTTTGTAAGCATCAATACGCTGTTGATTTTTTTTTGGCAAGACGTATCTCGGATGGGCGTTGCCGTTCGTGCTTGGATTTTCTTTTCTTGTTCTCATCGTTGTCATCTATCGGACGCAAAAGGAGTTGTGGGAAGTTGATCACACGCGCTAGGATAGACGGATGCTCATCCTGTGTTCTGGTCCGGACACCTATCATGCGCGCAAAAAAGCGCGGGAGCTTGTCGCCGCGTTTCGGCAAAAACACGATCCAACCGGATATTCGACAGAAATCATGCCGGTAGGGGCAATGCATGAATTGCCCATTCTGTTCGCAAAAATCGGTGCACCGTCACTCTTTGCATCAAAACGTCTCATTCGATGCGATGGGCTTCTCGACTCGCTTAAAATCGCGGAGGTGCGGCAGCTTGCAAAGCGGCTTGAATCCGTTCGTGAAGAAACGATCATTCTCTCGGTCGAAGATCAACGGCCAACGGAAAAGATTCTCAAAGAATTTGAGAGCAGCAAACTCGTTCACTACCCTTTCCCCCTTCTTTCCGGAGCAAGGTTCATGAATGTCGTGACGTTGCGTGCAAAAGAACTCGGCGTTTCAGAAAAGATCGCGCAAGAGATCGCGCGTCGCACAGACGGAGACATGTGGCTCGCTGAGCAGGAGTTAGAAAAAGCATCTGCAAATCCACAAGCACCACGAGTTCAAGGCGTTGATGATCCGCAGACGGTCTTCGATGCCGCCGATGCGTATCTTCTCGGAAGATCTGGATGGCGCGAGCGCGTTTCGTCATTTCCGGACGAAAGTATGGTTTCGATTCTTACGACGCAATCGCGCACGTTTGCGCGCGTCCACGACGGAGAAACGTCAGGAGCACATCCATACGTCGTAAGAAAGTTTTCGTCTATGAAACTCACCGACGCTCAAATACGCGTAAAATTTTTGCATGCACTCCGATCTTTTTACATTTCACGCACATTTGCGACCGACGAAGAAGCTCAAACGATGCTATAAATTTACTTTGCGTTCACGAGTTTCATGAGTGCTGATTTTTGACGTCGTGCTTTGTTGACATGGATCACATGACGTTTCGCAGCTTTATCGAGTGCCTGCTGAAGAATTTTTATTTTTTCTGCGGCCTCGTTTTTCTTCCCTTGAGTGATCAGCTCACGACCGGCTTTCCATAACGCCTTCACATTTTTCCGGATACGAAGATTATGCGCAGCTCGGCGTTTGTTCTTTCGTAAGTCCTTTTCTGCAGCATGTTTGTTTGGCATAGATGTGAGCAGAATCGTAGCTTGCGACAGCTCAAACGTCAAGAAGTTGTCGGTTCGATTGACGAAGAGGCATTCTTCGTTTATTCTTTCCTCGCTCGTTCAATTGTAAAGAAATCTCTGAAAACGCGATCTTCGGGTGCTTCGCCAGAAAAAATCCTCAACGTATTTCCCAATACTTTTTCAGTTTTTTCTGTCTCCAGCATCCCTAATCTCATCGTTTTTCAGATGTTCCTAAATTAATCCCCTACTGAATTGGGCGGAATAATCGTCATGCTATTTTACGACGCATAAAGTCCCCATAGTTTAATGGAAAAACAGGGGCGTCCTAAGCCCTTGATGGAGGTTCGATTC
>CAYIQM010000081.1:0-2768 GCA_964365615.1 uncultured Gammaproteobacteria bacterium
GCAGGCGTCGCGCGGCTCCTCGCAATGACAAAAAGAAGAGTTTTGCAACGGGCTCTACTTGCCTACTTGACTACTCGCCTATTCTACTATATTCCTAAATCCGCAAGGTCTTCGTCTTTCACCAGCCCGGTTTCTCCGTGTCCTTTGTCGATCGCCTTCCGTTCATGGAATTCGCGGCGCGCGCCTTCTGGTTCATAGATGACGAGGCTGACGCGCGCATTGTCCTTCGCGCCGACGATCTTGAGGAGGATGCGAAGTGCGCGCGCAGTTTGCCCCTGCCGGCCGATGACATATCCCATGTCTTCGGAATTCACATAGAGCGTGATCTTCACGCCGCGATCATCAATGATGCGCTCTGCCCGAACGTCGTTCGGATGATTCACGATGGATTTAACAACGTACTCAATAAACTGTTGATCTGTGTGCATGTCAGCCATAGATGCTGAGACTTAAGAATTACGGTGCCAATATGCTAGCACGACTTAGGATTTCTTTGCCAATTTCTCTTTGCGGCGTTTCGAAAGCCGCACCTTTTTTCGCTTCTCGCCCGTCACGAGCTTGCAATCAACCAAAAGATTCCAGACGGTGTCCGATGTTTGGGCACCTTTTCCGAGCCAGTACGCGATGCGATCCGTCTTAAATTGGACGTCCGCAGGCTCTCGGCGCGGGTTATATGTGCCGAGGATTTCAAGAACGTCTCCCCACGGGTCTTTTGATTTTTCAGACACCACGAGGCGATAGGAGGGCTGCTTGATCTTCCCAACGCGGCTCAAACGAATGGTCAACATAGGTGGGGAGATGTTACCGAAAGACGCCAATGGCGTCAAGAGACAAAACCTGATAACCTGCCATCGGCTCTTTCACTGGAAGGTACACATGCATAGACGAGCAATCATCGCATTCGGATTTGCTTTAATAGCATTCTTGTTCATTTTTTCGTTCCTCTTTGCTCCGCATCTCCTCTCGGTCATTGCCTGGGGGAGAATTATACGGACGCCGCCGGTTCAGCATCGCACACGCATCGCACGCGCGGCCGCGTTCTGGGCCGATATCGCATTCCGCATTTGCGCGTGGTTACTCCGCATCCGTGTAGACTTCCATCCGCCTCCATGCGGAGACGAGCCGCTCATCGTGATCTCGAATCACCAAGCGACGCTCGACATTCTACTCATCGCGTATCTTCTTCACCGATGCGGACGAACAAATCTCCGTTGGGTCCTCAAGTCAGCACTCCTTCGTGTGCCAATCATTGGCATCGTGAGCAGGGAGATGGGTTGTGCGTCCGTTTCTCGCGATCGGAATCCGGACGACCTGACCAAGGTGACGGCGTCCGCCCAACTCGCACGCGCCGATGGCGCAACGATGATCCTTTTTCCGGAAGGAACGCGGTTTACGGGACCGGATTGCACGAACGGATTCCAACACGTTCGGTCTCCCAAGCGAGGTGGATTCAAAACCATACGCGATGAATTGCCGAGATCTCCTGTCCTCTCCGTGACGCTCTGCTGGCATCCGCCCGTCAAGCATGGTCATGGAAAAACGATGTTCCAAGGAGCTGCCTTCTACGGCAAGACGCTCATCGTGAGCGCAGAGATCGTTCGCCCCGAAGAAATTGACGCTGATCCCAATTGGCTCAAGAACGCATGGGGCCGTATGGACGATGCGATCGCGCGTATCAGAGACTTCCATCCCTCGCCAAACTCGACCGCGTGACTCCACGTGGTCGTTATTTTTTACCAAGGGAGTCGAGATGCGTTTGTCTGAACGTGTCGAGTCTGCCAGTTGCACGGTCGGATGGCCCGCTGTATAGTCTCACTATATGTTCACGAACCCAACGCGCATCCTCGAAGCGCGTACCTATGCCTTCCCCGTCGAGCTCACGCTTGAGGACGACGGCACGTGGTCGGTCATCTTCCCGGACCTTCCCGGCTGTGTCACGATGGGCGACTCGCGCGAGGAAGCACTCGCGAACGCGAACGAAGCCGCCGGACTCCACGTCGAGGTTCTTCGCGACCGCAGTCTTCCGATCCCGGCGGCTTCCGCGCCGGCAGGCGGCGCACCGGTCGTCTTCGTGAGGGTATGACGAGGCCCGAGCTGCGGGGCCTCACGATCCGAGAGTTCATCGGCGCCATCGAGCACGACGGGTTCGTGCTCCTCCGGAGCCGAGGAAGCCATCTCACGTACGGCCACGCAGACGGCCGGCAGATCACGGTATCGTTCCATCGATCCGGCGCGACCTTCAAGCCCGGCATGCTCCGCGCGCTTCTGCGCGCGACGCGCTGGACGGATGCCGATCTCCGACGGCTGGGGCTCGTCACGACGCCGCCACCGGAGGCACAAGCGTGACCTTCGGGCGCATGACCTTCGCCTGAGCCTTCGATCCGTTCAGGAACTGCTCGGCCATACCTCAATCGAGATGACGGCCCGCTATACCCACGTTGCTCCCTCGACACTTCGATCCGCGATCGACCTCATCGAACCGAGGGCGATCGACGGCACGCTCTCCCTGAGCTTTGGTCACCATGTTGGTCACCGAGGCCATTCCGACGCCTCCCGCGGCCCCCGCCGCCACCACCGATGCCGACCTGATTGCAGCTTCATTGACACAAAATACCGACCTCGTGGTCGGCGCATTTGATGGTAGCCCATGTCGGTGCGCGGTGGAACGAGCTTGTTTCCGAGCTGGAACGCTGGCATGAATTCGGCAAAGCGAGGGAAATGGCTCAAACATTGGCGTAAACGGAGCGGAGATTGCGTCCATCTAGGAC
>CAYIQM010000082.1:0-2767 GCA_964365615.1 uncultured Gammaproteobacteria bacterium
GACAGCATCCCAAAATCATCTTACTGTTTTCACGTTCTTCACAAAAGGAGATTTGAAATGGCAGATGAATCAAAAACGTGTTCATTGCGTCCCGCTGTGTTCTTTGACATTGATGGCACGTGGTTTCGCTGGCAGCTAGGCCCAAGATGGGTGGAGGGTATGGTTTCTGCTGGCATCATGCCGCGGATTGTCCTCGAGCGCTTTCGTGACGCCTTGCGGCGATATAAAAATCGCGAAGGAACATTCGATGAATTCATAGCCGCCATGATCCATGCCTATCAAGATGAAGAACGCATGAGCGGCATACGCGTGTCAGATGCCACGTTCGTGGCTCAAAACATCATACGGCGATTCGGGAAGCAGACGCACATCTTTCCGCAGTCGCTTTTCAGAGCCGCGAAAACACATGGATTGATAACGGCCGTGATTTCTGGATCGCCCGTGGAGGCTGTTGAAGCGTTTGCGCGGTTCTACGACGTTGACCTTTGGCTTGGAACAGAGCATCCAAAACTCGACGGCTTTTTTGTCGGTCGCGCATCAAAAGTGTGGGCTGAGGACAAAGGCGCTGCCGTCCAAAAGCTCAAAAGCCGCTGTTCCATTGATCTTGCACGCTCGATCGCCATTGGCGACACAGGGATCGACGCAGCAATGCTCGCGTGTGTTCGGTATCCCATCTGCTTCAATCCAGATACGCATCTGCTCCAGCGCGCTCGTATGAGCGGTTGGCCCATTGTGTTCGAGCGTAAGGATGTCATCTGCGTATTCAAACCCGATGCGGATAGGCACTTCGTTGAAGTGCAGCTTCCTGATATCCTTCCCAAAGAGCTTGCAAAAGCTATGACCGGATAGAAGACGCGCGCATCTGCCATGTGAACTCCCGCTTTTCTCGCCCCGTCCTACACTATTGCGCGACGGGACTTTTTTATGTATGTTGTTTCCCTATGATCATCGAACTCAAACGACAAGATATTCTTGCGGAAACAGTCGATCTTCTCGTGCTCTTTGTCTTTGAACACCATGTTCGGCTGCAAGGACAAGCTGTGCTCGTGGACAAAGCGCTCGACGGCGCAATTTCGCAGCTCCTCGAGCAAGACGCGTTTGAGGGAAAATTCGGGCAAACTCTCACATGCACGACGCTTGGTCGTCTCAAGGCTCGCAAAATTGCGATGATGGGCATTGGCGAGAAAAAATCATTTGATGCGGATGCCATCCGAAAAATCGGCGCACACATCGTGAAACTTGCGGAGAGCGAACGCGTCTCATCCATCGTGACAAGCTTACCGGGCGATGCGCAAGCGTTTGCCGAAGGACTTCTGCTTTCCGCCTACCGCTTTCACAGGTTTCATGGGACACAGCGAAAGAAAGATACACCGCCAAAAGAGCTCACCCGCGTCGTGATTTGTGAGACAGATCGTCGTGTCATGAAACTCGCGGAAGAGAGGATCGCGCGCGCGCATATCCTCGCCGCCGCGACGAACTATGCGCGAGATCTCGTGAACACGCCGAGTTCGCACATGACGCCGCAGCATCTTGCGGACGAGGCGAAAAAGCTCATTACCCGCAACGTCTCGGTCAAAATCATGGATAAAAAAGAGATGGAACGCAAAAAGATGAACGCGGCGCTTGCCGTCGCGCGCGGTTCCATGCACTCGCCTGTGGGCGTACACCTCATCTATCGCCCAAGAGGGGCGAAGAAAAAGATCGTCATCGTTGGCAAAGCGGTCACGTTCGATTCGGGCGGACTCTCGCTCAAACCCGCGGACAGCATGATGACGATGAAGTGCGACATGGGGGGCGCGGCCGCGGTGCTCGGTCTTTTTAAGGCACTCGGGGATCTCAAAATTCCTGTTGAAGTGCACGGCATCTTTCTTGCCGTTGAAAACATGCCGGGAGGAAGCGCGTACCGGCCCGGCGACGTCGTGACCGCAATGGATGGGACGACGATCGAAATTCTGAATACGGATGCGGAAGGCCGCGTGACGCTCGCGGATGCGCTTTCATACGCGAAGACGTTGCAACCGGACGCGATCATCGATCTCGCGACGCTCACAGGCGCATGCGTCGTGGCGCTTGGTGAAGATATCGCCGCAGTTCTTTCGTCGAACGAAAAACTCACGCAAAAACTTCTCGCCGCGTCACGCGAAGTCGGTGAGCCGCTTTGGGAACTTCCGCTCTACGCGCCATACGCGGATCATGTGAAATCTAAAATCGCAGATTTGAAAAATATTGGCGCGCGCGGGCAGGCGGGAACCATCTCGGCCGCACTCTTTCTCAAACCATTCGTCGGAGATATCCCATGGGCGCATCTCGACATCGCAGGTCCAGCGTATACGGAAAAAGAATCGCGACCGGACCAACCATACGGAGCATCGGGATTTGGAGTGAGGCTTCTTGCAAGATATTTGGAGAGGCAGTAGGCGGTAGGCTGTAGGCGGTAGCGGTCGGTCAAGCTGCACTCATGATATTGAGCATACGCATTACCTCTTCGAGTAAATTTTTACAGCCGCTTTCATGTATCGCAATATAACCGAGGCGTCTGCTTATCTCATATTGGGTTTCAAGTTCTGCGCCGGAGCCATATGCGATGAGTAGATATCTTTTGAATTCCGGATTTGTTCCGCGCCGTCTTCCTTCAGCGATATTTGAAGGGATTGAGATCGCTGCGCGTCGCATCTGAGATATGAGCCCGAACTGCTCCTCCCTTGGAAATTGGCTTGTTAAACCATAGATCATGGTTACAAGATTCATGGCTTTTTGCCAAATAATA
>CAYIQM010000083.1:0-2676 GCA_964365615.1 uncultured Gammaproteobacteria bacterium
ATCTCTTTCCGTTCTGTCCATAGTAGTAGACGGCATCGGTTGGGCCTTTCACGAGGTCACCGGAGGAGATGGAAGCGGCATTGGATCGAGAAATGGACAAAAACAGTACAAAACAGACGGCAAGGAGGAGAAAGCCGGAAAGAGTTATTTTACGAGAAAGTGGTGGCATAGCTTTTCGTATACAGTGGCGGATCTACGAAAAAAAGCAACTCTACGGGGCTTCATTTGCGCCGATGATAACGAGAATATCGGCAGTCGTTGACGCTTCTCCTTGTGGTAACTCCCCAACCCCAGCTCGCAAAAGCTCTTTGAGCTTCTCGATCGCCTGCGGAAATTCTCTCCCAGCCGACTTCACGAGGATCGTCGTTGAGATATTTGTAGACGCGTCTCCGGGCGGTAAAACCCTGAACCCGACATTCACGAGCTTTTCTGCCACGGCCTTCGCCATTCCGCTCCGTCCAGAGCCATTCCGAACTTCAATCGATGCCAGCTCTTCTGTGTGTATCGTCTCCTTCGTTGACGTCGCAGAAGACGAAGGGGAAACGAGTGGTGAGACCATGAGAATCACGTCACGCGTTGGCGAATAGAGTACCGCCTTGTCGGACCAGACGAGCAAGCGGTCGCCAAGCTGAACATCCTGATAGAACACGGGACTTTGTTTGCGAAGCAATTCCGGGTCTTGCACCGTCGCGACGCTCGGTGCTTCATCGGATTTCACGACGATATGTCGAGCGACTTTGTGAATCAGAGTTTTTACATCTTCCGGTCCACTTCGAGGAGCCGTTGCCACCGTGGACGGATACGTGAAACGATTCGCAATTCCAAAGAGAGCAATTGCAACGAGGAGAACAGAAAAGATCCCTATCACGAGAGGAAACGACACGTGCGACTTTGCTCTTGGCATCATAGAGGAACAAAACTGTAGAGAAAATCCCTTTCATCTGTCATTTCGAGCGAAGCGTAGCGGAGTCGAGAAATCTTTTCACTATTCCATTGGATTCCTCTCACTCGCTCCGCTCGGTCGGAATGACCATAATGCAATTTTTCTACAGTTTCAGCAATATCAATCAATTACGGTACAGTGGATGAGGTAGCAGTAGTACTGGAAGTGCTTGATGGTGGTTTCGGAGAGAGCGTTAATGCCGTCGTTGACACGGAGACGGGAATTGGAATGGTTGTCGGTGCGGTTGAACTGGACGTTGTGGTGCTTAGAGTTGAGCTTGAAACTACGGTGCTTGAAGCGGAGACGGGAATCGGTACGAATGTGAGCGTCGGGCGTCGTTCGCCTGCCTTGCTGGCAGGCAGGTCTGGCGTCGAACTTGAAGATGCTGCGGTGCTTGAAGCGATCACTGGAGACAGAATGTCCGTGCGCTTCGGCCCGAATGCTTTCGCGGTCATCGGATCTATCGCATACGATGTGCTGTCCGAGAGGAATCGCTGCATGCCTGCCTGTGCTGGTTTCGCCATCCACGCAAACTCCACATCATGCGTCTGCGTTTTGCTCATGACGACGCTAAATCCGGTATCCGAACGATTGGAAATCCACCACGAACCGCCAACAGAATCGTTTGGCGTCGCATAGACGATCGGATACGCCAAGATCGTCGGGAATGAAACCTTTACGTCCGTAGATCCGGCAAGGATCGTCGCGAATCCTTCCTGAAGGGTCTCTCCAGACTTTGATGTGGACGCATGGGAACTTGTGATGCTACCTCCGGATGTGATCGCGCCGGCGCTGTATCCTGGTTTCACAAAGACGCTCACAAGACCATCGATCGGATTGTCGTATGCTTCGAGCGCAATGCCGACGATGTTCCCCGCGGCCACGGCTTTCACGGCAACGCCCGGCACGTTCGAAGCCATGAGCGCATCACCAATTTTGATCGCGCCTTTTGCCGTTGAAACTCGTGTTGGCACGCGGCCGGCAAGCGCGATCGGATAGGATCCCTTCAGAGATCCGCCGGTGACAAACGCTGGCTGTGTCGAGACAATTCCAAGAATCGGCTCGCTCGCGGATCTCGCGCGTTTGACGCGGTTCATTCGTGATGGATCCGTAGTCACGAGATCGCCCGGCGCAAGCACTTCTGACGATTCGTACCGTTCCGCATAATCAAAGGTTGAGGCCGTCTGCCAGCCATCCGCGTTCGTCGCGATGTACGACGATGTTGAACCGAGAGCGTCGTCCACAAAGAGATACGTCTCCGAACCAACGCCCTTCGTCTTCGACCCGAGGAATAGCCGTTTGCCGACCGTGAGATCGCTCGTGATTGACGCGTTTCCTGTTTGCGAGAGCGTGAGCAATGCCGTGCCTTGTGTATTTTGAATCGTAAAAAGGGAAGACGTTGCGGCAATGACGTCGTTCTTGATTGTAAAGAGGGATGTAGAGGCCGTTCCTGCCGTCGCATCCCAGACAGATCCTTGTAACGTAAAATCCGGTGAAGAAATTGCGATTCTCACAGCGGTCGCAACGGTTGATGTGGCGAGACGAACGTTGACGGGGATAAGCGCGCCAGTCGTGGTCGAGATCAAGAGGCCCTCTTGCTTCAGAATCTCACCCCACGCTTTTTGAATCGCCCCGGCAAGAACTGCGTTTACGATTTCGTATCGCACGCCTTTCGTGATGCCGTCGTGCTTAAAAACGAGTCGCGGATCCACCTTTTCCATTTCTTCCGCAAC
>CAYIQM010000084.1:0-2657 GCA_964365615.1 uncultured Gammaproteobacteria bacterium
TAACTCCTCACAACCCATACGTCAAGAGTGACATCACCGCAAACACGATGGCGAGCGAGAAGGTACCGACGGAAAACGGGACAAAGAGATTGAGGCCGGAGAGTTTTGCGATGAGAAGTGCCGTGACGCCGATGACTTGAAAAAGCATCTTGAGCTTGCCATACCAATTCGCGCTCACGAGATGGCCGCGGCGATGGCGGATGACGCCGGCGATGATGATCAGGAGCTCGATGATCACGATGACGGCCGCGAAGACGGAGTTGACTTCTTTTGCGACAAACAGTACGACGACGGAACCGATCAAAAATTTATCCGCGGCCGGATCCGCGATCGTTCCCCACATCGTGATCTGTTTTCGCACGCGCGCGAGCGAGCCATCCACCATGTCCGTAAACGCGGCAAAGAGGAAAAGCGGCAGAACGATCTCCCACGCTTCGAGCCACAAATAATACAAAACGCATGGTGTGAGAATAACACGCAAAATCGTCAAGTGATTCGGATGGAGGTCGCGCGGGAGGAGCTTCACGAGCGTCGCGGCGAGCAAACGATCATGCCAATACAGCTTGACGTTTTCATTTGTCATCAACATACGTTTGATCCGACGCGCGGCATGCTACTATTATGACCGGATATGTCCGAAAAATACAAGGAGGTGATCGCAAGCCTCATCCTTATCGGCGCGCTCATCGTGAGCCATTTTTTTCGATTCGATCTTACGATTCTCATCCGCTTTCTTGCACTGTTTAGCGTCCTATTTCACGCTTATATCCTCGGCAAGCGTCTATTCCCTCGGAGCGGATTGGTGGCACGAACGAGCTTTGCAAGTATTCTGTTTGTTGCGCTCCTTTCCATCGGCCTCACGATAGCCTTTTATGCGAACCTCTCACTTTCAAATGAGACGATCTTTTGGATGATGGTGGTCACGATGGGGCTCTGCGACGCGATCGCGCTCATGGTCCGGATTCCATCCGAACAAGAACCCCCGACAGACACGGTTGCTTGGACGCCACGGCGCGCGACGATTACGGCTGCGTTTCTCATCCTATCGCTCGCGCTCGCAACATTCGTCCTCTGGGGGGCGTTTCATGCCGCGACCGTGAATTCAATCCGTACGCCATGGCCGCTCTTGTCCCATGGAACGCTCGTCGCGCTCGCGGTCCTTTGGATCGTCATTCCCCTTTCCATATGGCTCGTGCAGTCGCGTCTTGTAACGGCTGTGCAATTCGGACTTGCGATCTTTTCCACGACGGCGATCGCGCCGCTCGTCTATCGCCTTGGATTCGGTTTTGACGGATTTCTACACATCGCGGGAGAAAAAATCCTGCTCGCCACCGGAACGCTCAATCCAAAACCATTTTATTACATCGGTCAGTACGTATTCACAACGCTCCTTGCGCGAATCTCGGATATTCCGATCGAACAATTCGACCGATGGCTCGTACCCGTTTCCGCCGCACTCCTCCTCCCATTCGCCGCGTATCTCTCACGACGCGTCGTGAGCTCGCCGATCGGATTCGTGCTTCTTCCGCTCGCGCCCTTCATCGCGACAACGCCGCAATCTTTTGCCTATGTCCTCGGCATCTCGGCACTGCTTCTGGCTCTCGAAACATCCGATGCGGTGCATCCGCTTGCCCCGCTCATTCTCGCAGGATGGAGCGTCGCAACCCATCCGCTTGCCGGCATTCCATTCCTCTTCGTGACGCTTGCCGTGCTTGTTCAGGCGCGCTGGATCCAAACTGGACGACGCGCGCTTGTGTGGCTCTGTGCCGTGCTTGCAGCAACCTCTGTTCCATTTTTGTTCTATGTCCTCGGACGTTCCGGAACAACGGACATCATCTGGAACATCCAGTCGCTTCTGACGCTCACGTCATGGAAAGGCATCCTCGTCTCACTCACGCCGTGGCTCCAGAATGCCTTTGTCGTTTGGCCCGCATGGGCATCTCTCATTGCCCGCGCGCTCCCCGCGATGGGGATTCTCGGCGCTGTTGGAACGATCGTGATCGGAACGCGACGACGCATCGGATCAATTCTTCTCGCATCCGGCATTTTGCTTTTGCTCGCAGGCGCCGTGCTCAAAACCGCAGGAGATTTCGCCTTCTTAATAGATTACGAGCGCGGAAATTACGCCGAGCGGCTCGTGACGCTGGCCATCTTCGCGTTGGTCGTCGGATCGCTGCCGTCAATTCACGCGCTCCTCGAACGCGCGCGAAGGCAAAATTTCTTTGTGATGCTCGTGCTGCTTGTGGGCGTATCCGCGATTGCGGCGGCACAGTCGTACAACGCACTCCCACGCCATGACGCACTCGTCACGGGGCGCGGCTGGAGCGTTGGAATTGCGGATATCATGGCCGTGCGGGAAATTGATCGGGACGCGAAACAAGAACCCTACACGGTGCTTGCGAACCAAAGCGTCTCTGCCGCGGCTGTCTTGCAATTCGGATTCAAAAGATATAACGGCGACATTTTTTTCTATCCCATTCCGACCGGCGGAGCACTGTATGAAACGTATCTGCGCATGGTGTATCAGGCACCGTCCAGAGACACGGCCGTCGAGGCCGGAAAACTCGGAGGCACACGGCTCGTCTATGTTGTTCTCAATGACTATTGGTGGAAGGCGGATGAGATCGCGGAGTCGCTTACCGAGATCGCGGATGCGA
>CAYIQM010000085.1:0-2599 GCA_964365615.1 uncultured Gammaproteobacteria bacterium
GCAGGCGTCGCGCGGCTCCTCGCAATGACAACAAGAAGAGTATTGCAACGGGCTCTATCGATGAACTTGACAGAAAGCCTGTTTTCTGATATAAATCACTGTTCGCTCATATCTTCACTCAACACAGCAAAAATCTATGTATACATCTCTTCCTGCAACTCTCCGAACCGCAGTCATTGCCGCGGTTGTGCTTGTTTCCACGGCTTCTGCGGGAATTGCCTCTGCGACAACGGGTCCGTGGGCATGGACAGACGTTTCAAATCAGGTAACCGTTCGTGCGGATCGCCCGGTATGGACGATGGCACGCGTTGGAGCGTACTGGTTCTATGCCGATGGACATGAATTTTCCGCCGGTGGCCATGCGTGGGGGACGGATGGCACGAACACCGTTGATATCACCTCTGACGTGCAGTCGGCCGGCCTTTCGCGCATTGATCAGATTGCGACGGACGGAACAACGGCATTTTTTCTCAAAAATACGACAAACGCGATCGAAGCTGTTTCCCAAAAGAACACGGTATTCACAAATCGGACGATGCAAATCCGCAACGTCCTTCGTACAGGCGAGGGCGTCACATCCATCGAAGGCAACGCAGGGACATGGGGCCTCGTGACGACGCAAAACCGCGCGATCCTCTGGAATGAAGCGGCTGACCGTACCACGAATCTCCCTGATGTGAACGATGCGAACGGCCTCGTCCCTCTTTCCGACGGCTGGATCCTCACGCAAACGGGACACGTCGGCGAACGGTTGCGCGTGAGCCGCGTGAATGCGCAAGGCGTAACCAGCGAGATCACTCCCTTGTTCCCACGGCTCCAGTATATTGATTTTATTTCCTCAAATGGAAAAAAGGTTTTTCTCGCCGCAGCCGATGTGACAGGCAAAACGCGCCTCTTCACGACCGACGGCGTGACGGTGAAGGATGTCTCGAGTGCGGCAACTTCGCTCCCCTTCTGGTCCTGGAAGAGTGTGCGCATGGGGTGGAACGGCGCATCATGGATGATCCTCTCGGGCAAAGATCTCGTGCGTTTTGACGGATCGAGCTTCCAAAATTTTGGCAAGACGCGAGACTATTTCGTGACCATCGCCTCGGACGGGAACGGAACGTTTCTCCTTGGCGGCACGGCTTCGAGCGACAAGCTCGCAAACGGACCAACCATGCCACTCCGTGCAAAACTGGTGAACGTTTCGGAAGAGATCACAAAGCCGATCTATGTGAAGAGCGACTTTGGTGGCGGAACAACCGCAATCACGGCCAATGGCCCGGAACTCCAAACGGCTGGCAATCACTCGTCTTTCCGTGTCGGGAATGGAGGCACGTTCGTTTATCGCGCGATGGCGCGAGACAGCCGTGGCATTGATCACTTGGATATCTATGTGAATGGCGCGCGCGTCAAGACGTGCTCGGCTGATACGGTGTGCGATTACGAGAACACGTATTTCACGAACGGCCAATCAACGCGCGCGATCCCGTTCGCCGCAGGTGCGACGAATATATTCGGTGCGACGACGGACAGTTCCGCACGGCCGGATGTGCTGACCATAGACCAATCCGCGCGCACGGCGACGATCGAAACCAAAACGACTAACCCATTGGCGACGACGGAGACGATGACGCGTGGCACGACAAACGGCATTGCTTTTTGGACGTGGCTCGCCCCGAACCAAAACAGCCTCCGACGCGACCAAAACGCGACCTATACGATCGGTGCCTGGTCGGCGAAAGGCCTCCGGCGCATGGACATCTATGTGAATGAAACGGTGCAAGGTGCTTGTGAATTTACGGGGCACGAGGCTGGCAATCAAAACTGCGCCTTGAAAATGCAAGGCAGCGCATTTGTGGCGGGATCACGCATTGGCGTGCGGACGCACATCCTCGCGGTAGATGGCCAGATCGCATGGTCGCCGCTCCAGCTCGTCCTCGTCTCGGATGCGAACGTTGGACTGGCCATTGCAGAGACGCCGGCAACGAATCCGAACGGCTCGACCTGGACATGGCTGGAACCAAACCTCTCGGGCATGGACTATCGCGCTTCCGTGATTTTCAAAGCGCAATCGAACACGACGAACGGCGTAAACCGCATTGAACTCTTCGTGAATGGGACGATCCGTCGCATCTGCGACTTCGCGCGAGCGTACGGCGTCCAAACCTGCGACGTCACGCTCTCCGGCATGGAGTTTCCCGTCGGATCAACCGCGGCGCTCTCGGCGCAAGCGAAGACTGCCTCTGGCGACATCGTGTGGAGTCAGACGCGTTCCCTTGATATCCGCGATAACGTGAAAGATGCGGGAATGACGCCCGCGTCCGTGAAGACATGGATGTCTCCCCCGATGGACATCATCAAAAACGGAGATGAGGTCACCGTGTACGCCCAGGCGCAGGACAAGGACGGCGTGGAAAAAATCGAAATCCTTGCAGACGGCACATCGGTTCAAGAATGTAAATTCACAAACGCATATACTCCGAAGGAATGTGGTGCCGTGATTTCTCCGATGCGGTTTTCGGATCGCACGACCGTCAATGTGATGGCACGCGTGACAGATGCAAAAGGAAACATCACCCTCTCGGACACGCGCTTTTTCGCCCTCTGGCGGTAA
>CAYIQM010000086.1:0-2513 GCA_964365615.1 uncultured Gammaproteobacteria bacterium
TTTGGGCGAGGTGAGAGTCGAACTCACACCCCCTTGCGGGGACTGGCTTCTAAGGCCAGCGCGTATACCAGTTCCGCCACTCGCCCTTGCTTTTCTTTTGTGAGATTTACGGTAGCACGACATGATGTTCAATGCATCGCGGTTCGTATGAAATTTGTGTTTCCGTACCTTCGACCGCCACGGTCGGTTCATCGCGACGCACAGGCTTTCCGTTTTTGAGGCGTTGCGTGCGTGTCGCATTGTGCTGACGACACACGGCGCACACGGCGCGTGTCCGCTGAACAATCGTTTCGGGGAGCGCAAGGAGCGCGAGCGATGTCGGAAAAATTTCCCCGCGGAAATCCGTGTCGAGCCCGGACACGAGGATTATTTTTCCGCATTGCATCGCGTTGTGCAGAAGCGGGATGATGTCCGGCGAAAAGAATTGCGCCTCATCTATGCCGATCACGTCATACCGTTCGATGACCTTGCCGAGCGCGGTGTTATCTGCACCGGTGACCGTGAGACCGTCAAAGGTCATTCCCGAACGCGAGCGGACATTCTCATCTCGCGTATCCGTCGAGGGGCGAATGCAGATCGTTGGCACGTGTTGTTCGGAATAGATCTGGAGATGACGCACGAGTTCCAGGGTTTTGCCGCAAGCCATCGGGCCGGTGAAAAAGGTGAGAGATCCGAGCATGTGAGAATAGAATACACCTCCCTCTTTTATCTATTTTAGATTGGTCTGTGGATAGCTTGTGAATAGTTGAATTTCCTTTGTTTTTGGCTCAAAAATCCAAACTCTTGACAATTAATCCAGCTTTCATTACGATAACGACACTTTGCACCCATGTCCCGACAATCCTGTCGGGACCACTGGAGACGAAGCGATTTACCCTTCATGATCCTCCGATCAATCGGCTAAGCCGCATCACCTCTCCAGAATAGAGAGGAGTGTCGCTTGGCCATGAGCCAAGCGATTTTGTATCAAGAGACTGCCACTGAAAAAGACAGTAGATGATAGATGATAGACGGTAGACGGTAGCACGATCGCTACAGTCTACAATCTACAGCCTACCCATCCAGTGCCTTCATCAGTGTCCGTCTCACTGACCCGATCCGATTGTACAGCGATGCGCGGACTGGACCTCGACAATGAAACAGTTACGATGACAAACCGATGCGAAGCATCGTGAGTCAAAAGTCAAAAAGTCAAAAGTTGATCCAGTCATGGAAAATTTTTTCGCGACTTTGGACTTTCAGACTTTATAGTCTGTCAGACTCTGCGATGTGACGCATCATGATAGAAAGTCATACGTACAAGGCATTAGATCAACAATTGTAAGCATAAGTACACCTTAAAAAAACTGCCATCTGCGAAATCACGATCGATATCCGTGTTTGGATACAGTGCAAGGAAGAACCGAGTGCCACAGCGACGCGTACGAGAACGTACGTCGAGCGAGGAGCGCAGGTTTTGACGACGCAATGCGCCAAACGCGAAAGTTGGATCGTGGGTCTGGATGGCCGAAGCACGTAAGGGCGTACGGTGGATGGCTTGGCAGAAGTGAGCCGATGAAGGACGCCGCAGCCGGCGATAATCTCGGGGAGGTGGCAAGCAACCGGTGATCCGGGAGTGTCCGAATGGGGAAACCCCATCGATGAAACATCGATGACCGTCGACTGAATACATAGGTCGCCGGAGGGAACGAGGGGAAGTGAAACATCTCAGTACCCTTAGGAAAAGAAAAAAAGAAACGCTGACTTCTTGTTCCGACGGGTCTCTTCGGAGATCCATCTGGAACAAGATGTCAGCAAAATTCCGTTAGTAGCGGCGAGCGAACGCGGACCAGTCTAAATTATGTATGTGAGCCGCTCCACCGAGTTGGACGTAAGTTTGACCGCGGGGAGAGGTGATGAGCTTGGGCTGTCGCATAGATGATGTTGCGGACGGGACGTGAATCTCCCAAGAGGTTCGCAGAGAACAAGAATGCATAGTCGAATCCGCTGGAAAGCGGAACCACAGACGGTGATAGTCCGGTAGACGAAATGTTCTTCTTATCTTTGTGTCCCTGATCCAGAGTACGACGAGGCTCGAGAAACCTCGTCGGAAGCAGCCACGACGATGTGGCAAGACTAAATACTCCTTCTGACCGATAGTGAACAAGTACAGTGATGGAAAGCTGAAAAGCAGCCCGGGAGGGCGATGAAATAGTATCTGAAACCGTACGCTTACAAGGAGTTGGAGCCCCCACACCTTTCTTTGAAAGATGTGGGGGTGACAGCGTTCCTATTGAAGAATGAGCCGACGAGTGAGCTCTGCGTTGCAAGGTTAAGGCCGTGCGCGGCTGAAGCCATAGTGAAAGCGAGCCTGAATAGGGCGTTCGTAGCGCAGACTCGACCCGAAACCCGGCGATCTAGCCATGACCAGGATGAGTCCCGCAGAAATGCGGGAGGAGGTCCGAACCCACGAGCCGTGCAACACTCGGGGATGAGTTGTGGCTAGCGGTGAAATTCCAATCGAGCTGGGTGAT
>CAYIQM010000087.1:0-2444 GCA_964365615.1 uncultured Gammaproteobacteria bacterium
ATCTCATCATTGAGGTTGTTTTTGTAGAAAAGTAATTGGGCGACTGGTCTAGTAAAAAAACAACGAAAGTGACGTTTCATCCGGGGCACGTCTGGAGACTTCTTCAAGATCTCGGCTGGAGTTCCCAGAAGCCCGAAACTCGAGCACGAGAACGAAACGAGAAGAAGATCAAGCAATGGATACGGAAGGACTTCCCCCGCATCCAAAAAAAGGGATCAAAATCAAATCCCTTATAGGATTCCTTGATGAAGCAGGGTTTTCCGATCGTCCAAGCGTCAGAAAGACATGGTCACAAAAGGGAACAACACCTATTGTGAAAACAGCGGGCGGTTGGAAGAGTCGGAGTGTTATCGGAACGATCGTAGCTACAGCGAAAGGTGAAAGACCTAGATATTTCGGATCTATCAAGCAAAAAGCGGTTCGCTCACCGGACATCGTCGCTTATTTGAAAAATCTGAAGCGTCATCTTCATGGAAAAAAGCTTATTTTGTTTTGGGATGGACTTAAGGCGCACACGTCGAAAGAAACTATGGCGTATGTACAATCACAATCTTTGTGGCTCACCGTTGAACGAACGCCGACCTATGCGCCGGAAGTCAATCCTGCCGAATAGGGCTGGTCGAGCATGAAGACAAAAGATATGGCAAACACCTACTCAAAGACAACGAATGAGCTTGATCGGCGCATTCAAAAAAGTATCAGACGGTTGCAACGGAGCCCTCAGACCTTACGTGGATTCTTAAAAGCTTCTGGATTATTTGGTTAGTTTGATATACGAAGGTCAATAAGCCCACTGTATACTGTTATTGCATTTTGTCAACATCTCCATACCTGATCTCAGACATAGTTGCCGTGCGCGGCCTCTCATGGCACGCTTGAGCGTATGAATACGCAGACAATTGTGATTCTTCTCGCGTTATTGATTGTGGCTGTCGTGTGGCTTGTGATCAAGGTGAGCAAGATTGGCGCGCCGCGGGAAGGGGAGGGGACTGCGATCTCGCTTCTCCAAAACCAAATCGCCCAGCTCCAAAAAGAGATTGGCGATCGGATGGGGGAAACGCATCAGGCGATCCGGCAGCAGTTCGCCGCGTCGACCGGGGTCGTACGCGACGTAACGGAAAAATTGACGAGAATGGAAGAGACGGCAAAGCAGGTGCTCGACGTGACGGCGCAGCTTCAAAATCTGCAAGACATGCTGAAGAATCCAAAACAGAGAGGGATTCTCGGCGAATACTATCTTGAAACGCTTTTAAAAAACATTTTACCGCCTGACGGATACGAGATGCAGTACAAATTTGCAGACGGTGAGATCGTGGATGCGGCGGTGTTCGTGAAAGACAAGATCGTTCCCGTGGACTCGAAATTTTCGCTTGAGAATTACAATCGAATCGTAGAAGAACACAATCCCGTCGAACGCGAAAAACTCGAGAAAATTTTCGTGAATGATTTGAAGTTGCGCGTCCAAGAAACCGCGAAATATATCCGTCCGAACGAAGGAACGATGGATTTCGCCTTCATGTTCATCCCGCACGAGGCGATCTATTACGATCTGCTCATCAACAAGATCGGCGCAGTGACGGAGGAAACGGAAAGCATCATCCAACGCGCCGCGTCGAGATATCACGTCATCATCGTCTCGCCGACCTCTTTCCTCGCATATTTGCAGACTGTGCTGCAAGGACTCCGCGCGCTTAAAATCGAGGAGCAGGCAAAGGAGATCCGTGTACGCGTCGGAGAAATAGGACGACATTTCGCGGCGTACGATGCGTATTTCAAAGGCGTTGGGAAAAATCTCGGCACGACCGTCAATCAATATAATCTCGCGGCGAAAGAACTTGGAAAGATAGACAAAGACGTCCTTCGCATCACGGGGCAGGGGATAGGAATCGAACCTCTGCAGATCGAAAAACCAACATCTGACGGATGAACATGCGACGACTCCTCACGCGCCTTTCGGCAGGTCTCGCGATCATCGGGGCGTTGCTATTTGCGACCATTCAACTCCGATATGCGTCGCGGATCCAAACAAATAATGGGGAGCTTCCGCGTATGCCGTTTGCAATCGTTCTCGGCGCGAGCGTGAAGAAGGATGGATCACCGTCTTCCGCGCTGCGAGACAGAATGGACACGGGGATCGAATTGTTCAAGAAGGGGATTGTGGATCGTCTTCTCTTAACCGGCGATGATGGTGCGTACCATGTTGACGAGATGAGCGTCATGACAACGTACGTCCACGACCGCGGCGTCCCAGACGATCGTGTCGTTGTGGACGGTCATGGCTATCGAACGTACGAGAGCTGCAAACGTGCGAAAAATGTCTATCAGATTTCGCGTGCGATCGTCGTGACGCAGCGGTTTCATCTCGGCCGCGCGCTGTATCTCTGCAATCATCTTGGTGTGAACACGGAGGGTATGGTTGCCGATCACGCGACGTACGATAAAAT
>CAYIQM010000088.1:0-2358 GCA_964365615.1 uncultured Gammaproteobacteria bacterium
TTTACAATCCGATCGCCCCTCTCACGCCTCCGACGATCGTCCCTCCATATCGCGTCAGATCTCGTGCAGTCACCAGAAGAATGATCAGGATGAGAATGATGAACGCAATGTTATGGATGCCAATTTCAAGATGGCGACTCATGGGCCGGCGACGAAGCTTTTCGATCGCGAGAAAAAGAACACGGCCGCCATCGAGTGCCGGGATGGGCAAAAAGTTGATCACCGCGAGATTGACCGAGAGCAACGCCGCGAATTGTAGGAACGGCATCATCCCCTGTTTCGCGATTCGATTGGCCATCACCGCGATACCGACCGGTCCCGAAACGTCGCTTGCGACTTTTCCGAAAAACAGATCACGAAGAACGAGTGCAAACGCGACAACGATCGTTTTCGTGAGGAGGATCGTCGTCCGAACGGCATTCACGACCGCATCTGCAAACGGAAACGAAACGGTCCCAACATCCTCGAGCGCAACGCCGATGCCGATCCGTTTGGTGGCGGAAAGCAGCTCAGGCGTCGCCAAGACGGCGTGTTTTTCCCCTTCGCGTTCGAAGACAATGGATGTTTCACGAAGCCCGCGCGCCCGGATCGTATCCCGTGCTTCTCGAGCGGAATGCGGCGAGATCCCTTCAATCGTCACGATCCCATCGCCATCATGAAGTCCGGCACGCGCCGCAGGTGAGCCGGGGAGGACGTCCATCACCATGACGCTGCGGTTGGAAATCGCGGCTCCTGCCGGGAGATCTTCCAGAATCGCAACAGTGCCGAAGAGAAAAACGGTCGCGAACAACAGAATCGCGAAGATCCAATTCATGAAAACGCCCGCCGCGATGATGATGATACGCTGCCAAATTGGCTTCGAGTGAATGGAATCAAAATCATGTATCCCATCTTCATGCTCGCCTTTGATGCGGACGAATCCGCCGAGCGGAAGCCAATTCAGCGACCAGACGGTGTTCGCATATTTTGTATCATCGCGCGGACCGACGATCTTCCATCGTTTGCGATCTTTGACGAACCCGATAAGCCTCGGCGGAAAGCCAAATCCGAATTCTTCCGCTTTCACGCCAAAAAAACGTGCCGCAAAATAGTGACCAAACTCATGAATGATGACGAGAATGGAAAGGGCGAGGAGGAAAACGATGACAAACATGCCGTGTAGGTTAGCTCGAGAGCGTCGCCTTTTCAAATTGGATCTTTTTCCCTAGCCATTGCCGCGCAATCTCGACGGAGTGTGGCGAAACGTCTGTTAGATAATATACCTGTGATCCCGTGTGCTCGATCTCGATTTCGGCAAGCATCCGTTGAACAACAGAAGTTGCTGAATCAATGAGTCGAACACGACGGCCCATGAAACGATGGATAAGCGGTTTGAGGAGCGGATAATGCGTACATCCGAGAATCAATGTGTCTACGTTTTGTGAACGCAATGGATACAAATAGTGTTTAATGATTCGCTTCGTTTCCGCATCGTCGAGCCACCCTTCCTCAACCAGTGGGACGAAGAGCGGACATGCGTGCGTTTTGATTTCAAGAGGATGCGCGACGCCAGACGCCAGACGAGCGATGAGCTGTTTTTGATAGATGCCGGAACCGATCGTGGAGCGCGTTCCAATGACGCCGATACGTCCCGTTGTCACCGCAAGCGCGTCTTCAACCGCAGGGGCGATCACGTCGAAAATTGGAAAACCGTGATAGTGAGAACGGAGCGCGTCTATCGCAAGCGCGCTGGCCGTATTGCATGCGATGACGATTGCCGTCACCCCACGTGAGATGAGAAATGCTGCGTCCTCGAGCGCGTAGCGTTCGATCGTCTCCTTCGACTTGTTGCCATACGGAGTCCGTGCCGTATCGCCAAGATAGACGAATGACGCATTCGGTGCTTGCCGAAGCAACTCGCGCACAACGGTGAGTCCACCAATGCCCGAATCGAAAATACCAATCATACGGAATGAATGTGGTGACGAAGTTCCTCAACATGCGTCGTCAACATCTCCTTCGACTTCGCCTCGACGTTGAGGCGCACGAGCGGCTCTGTGTTTGAGGTACGGATACTGAACCACCAATCTCCAAACTCGATGCGCACACCATCCATACGGATGATCTTGCTTGATTCGGGAGCGTAGCGACGTTCAAGCGCCTCAATCGTCGCAACCGGATCCTCCACCTCGAAATTGATCTCTTCAGACTTTGCAAATCGAGCAAGTGGCTTCCAAAGCTCCGCAAGCGTCTTGCCTTCCCGAACGAGACGGCGGAGCATCACAAGCATGGCAAAATCGCCGGATTCACAATTCCAGAGATCCGAAAAATAAAAATGCATCGAAAGCTCCCCGCCGAACGACGCGGACTTTTCGCGCA
>CAYIQM010000089.1:0-2235 GCA_964365615.1 uncultured Gammaproteobacteria bacterium
TTAGGTGCAATATTATTCCTCCAGTATTAGTAAAATTCTCGTCAAAAAAATACCTGTTGGGATATTCAAAACTAACCCCAAAATTCTTGTTCGTATATGTGCTCGTATATGCGTGAAAATATTGGTTAACTGTTTTATTGTTGATAATCGATCCCCTTGGTGGCAGAGTTATGGATTTTTTGTCCGTCAACGATTCCTTTGATGCTGGGGGTTTAAGCTCTTTTAACCACAAGGCTGCAACGAACAAAACGACGACTGCAATAAGAGCTGAAATCATCTTGAGTTTATTCATAAATTTTACTTTTCTGCTTTAGACTTTAGACTTTTAGACTGGCTGCATACTTCTCCATCGTGTCACGCAGCGCGACGTCAATCGGACGCAAATGAATGCCCAGTTCCGACAGCCGCGTGTTTTGCATAATGTTGTTCGATCGTGTGCGTGCAACGAGACCCTGCGCTTCTAATTCTTCCTCTCTGATCCATTCGTTCGTGTGACGGGGATCGACGAGTTCCTCGTAGAGTCGAATGAGATCGCGGTGCCGCATGATTCCCGGATTCACGGCATGGAAGATGCCCGTTCCACGTTTCTCGATCATCCCCTTCACGACGGCAAGAAGGTCATCCACGACCGTGACGGAATTTTCGACGTCAACGATTTTTGGATAGTTTGCAAGTTTGTCGATGAGGTTGCGCGGGCCCGGTTCGGAATCGATTGGCATGCGCAATCGCACAATTGCGACGTTTGGCAGTTGCGATAACACGAGATCTGCCGCGTATTTCGTTCGCGAATACAACGCGGACGGATTTGCAAAATCGTCCTCGCGCCACCCTTTCGGATCCGGTGACGGGCCATAAAAAATACATCCGGACGCGATGTGCGTGAGATGAATGCCGCGCTCCGCGCATGCCTCTGCAAGGATGAGCGCGCCGACGACATTGGATCGCATCGTCGGCAATGGATTCGACTCACACCAGTCCACGTTCGGCTTCCCCGTTTTTCCGGCAAAATTGATCACGACATCTGGATGATGTTCGTCAAGCGCCGTGCAAATCTGAACATGATCCGCAATATCCGCGTGAGATAGGATAGAACCTTCCGTTGAGAGATGGAATTTTGTGCCCAAAAATCCGGGACCGAATACGAGGATGTTCGCCATTACACCTCAAGCTCCGTTGCCTTCGCTCCAAGTTCTGTCCGAGACTCTGCGCTCTGTAATTTCTTCACGTCGAGCCCGTGCATGCTCACCCCGTGCTTAATCGTCGCGTCAACGACTTCGTCGAGGTTCCGACCCTTCATCATTGCATTGCAATCAAACTGATAACAGGTCCGGCAAGCAATTGTTTGTAACGTTTTTTTGCCGTAAGTCATATACGAAAAGTATGCCAAAAATAAAGGAACTTGGCAAGACGGATAGCCATGTGCTTGAAAAACAGCGTTATGCCGCTTCTTTCAGTTGACGGTGCTTAATCTCTTGGAGCGCCGCGTCACGGAGCAACTGAATTTCGCCACGGAATTTTGAAAATTCATGCCGAAACTTCGATGCGACCGGAACATCTTGATTGATCTCCATGAGTTCCGCTTCCATCGCATCCGTCTCCTTCATCAATGTTGCGAGATCCTTTGACGGCCGCTTGACGGCCTCGGCGATCTCCTGTTTCCGTTTTTTCATGTTTTCGACAACCGATTCCATTTTTTCATCAAATGCCCGTGAAAAAATCTCAACCGCATCGGGAGAAAGATCCGCAACCGTGTCTAATGACAGGAAGAGTTTTTCCAGCGCCTCGGTGTCCTGCATCTCACCTTTTGTGAGTTTTGCGGATGCCTCGATCGCATTCGCGATGTTGATCATCGGGCGGCTCATGGCAAGATCCGCACCGTGCAACTCCTTGAGTTGTGCACTGCGGAGCTCCTTCCCAAGCTCCTCAACCGATGCGCCAGCGCGATGCGAATTGAACGCGCGAGAAAGAACGCGCGACATGACGCTCGCACGATCTTGAAATACCTCGAGAGATGCCAACGAAAATTCTTTCGGTCCACGTTCATGCCGCGGCTCCTCCGTGCGCTGTTGCAACCTGCGCATTTCGATCATCGGATGGGTCGGGCGTTCGGATTCGTCCGGCTCCTCTGCGAGAGGTGCGAAGCGAAGTTCTTTTGCCATACACAGGAAATAATGATATAGATTGAGCGGAAAGTAAAGCATAGCCAACCGCGATGCGCGAGTAGCTTCCGCCAAA
>CAYIQM010000090.1:0-2133 GCA_964365615.1 uncultured Gammaproteobacteria bacterium
GCGGTCCAAAAGAATCTTTTTTTATAGCACGTGACAAGCAAACGTGTCAAGGTACTCGTTTGATCCAATGGGAAAGCAGATGGGAATGGGGGCATAAGGTAGCAAGTAGCAAGCAGTTCCGCCACCACGATCAAAAAATATTTGAAGGCGGGATAAAAAACGTCGGATCCATGTCCGACGTTTTGCGTTTTATGATCTCAATCTAGCGAAAATATCTACAAAGAGAGCAAGGAGCATTGACAAAATTGCGCATCTATGGTTTTCTGTGTATCAGTGGTAGTTTGACAACTCAATCCGAACCGTAAGGTCAGAAGGAGACAGATCAGATGAAAACGTATCGCGAAGATGGGGCAACGATGGCAGTCGGAGGCTATCTTTCCGAGGAGGTATACCAGGCAATGATCATGTCCATACCGATACCCTGTGTGGACGTGGTTATCGTGAGTCGATCGTCGGATCCGCCATCGGTACTCTGGCTCGCTCATCGCATGGCCAAACCTTGGCCTCGATGGTGGATAATCGGCGGCAGGATGTTCGCAGGTGAAACTCACGATTTTGCCGTCCAACGCGCCTTCAAACGCGAGACAAGGCTTGATCTCGCTGTCGAACGTTTCCAGTTCCTTTCAGCCAGTGCTTTCATCTGGAAGGATCGTCAACAGGAGCCGCAGACGGCCGGCTCGCACAACATCTCGCTCGCATTCGTGGTCGATCTCACGCCCAGCGAACTCGCGGCAGTTCAGCTCGATGCGAAGGAGTATCATGTGGAAAAGGGGCTCAAACCCTTCAACCGCAAGGATCTCACTCAAGAGCACCCCGTGCTGCTCGCGCACTTCGACCAGATTTTCGCTTGAGTGGCCACCCTCGCGCATCCGCGCCCCGACGTCTGTCGGGGCAGGCGGCATCGTAGGGGCGATTCATGAATCGCCCCAAACGAAGAGCCGTCCTCGGATGCGCTCTTTGTTTTTTTCATTGCGCCACGTACCCCGTGTGTTATGATGCTTCCATCTGTGTGTCGATTTCTTGGAGCGAGGTGCCGAGAGTGCGGATTACCGGGCTTGTAAAGGTACGAACCTTCATGGATAACCTTCTTCCGTAGGTTCACGCGCCATGTATAGCGCATGGTCTAAAAAGACTTTTTTGTATAGCACGAGACGGGCAAACGTGTCAAGGTGCTGCGTTTGATCTGCGTTTGATCCAATGGGAAAGAAGATGGGCATGGGGGCATAATCCTCCCGAATCGCGAAACGCAAAACAGAAAACGTCGGATTCATGTCCGACGTTTTGCGTTTTATGCTCAACGCGTCGCAGAATACAACGCCCACGCCGCGAGCGTCGAGTACATCGTAATTTTTCCGTCTGCGATCATCGCGCGCCATTCGTCAGTCGGAATCCAACGCGACGTCAGTCCGAACTCCGATGCTTCGAGTTTCAGTTCGCCGACTTTTTTGAGACTTCGGGCAACGACGACGTTTCCGATGATCCGGCCGTACGCGTTAAACGTCGCGATCTTCGTGATCGCATCCGCTTCATATCCCGTCTCTTCGCGCAATTCCCGCTTCGCCGCATCTTCCGCGGATTCGCCGTCGTCGATCACTCCCCCGGGAAATTCCGTCGTAACGGAATCTGTTTGATACCGATACTGATCCACGGCGAGAATTTTCCCGTTCTGTTCCGCGACGATCATCACATACGGCGGATGTTCGGTGAGATAAAAATCCCCGGGCGTGCCGTCGGGCCAAATAAGCTTGTCGTGGCGGACCTTGAAACGCGGATTTTCGTAGTCAATCTCGCTTGAAACGACCGTTGGTTTTTTTGGGTGCATGACGAAGAGCATCGCATAGCTTCTTTGTCTCGACAAGGCTCTTTGGGTGCGATATCCTTTTCCCTACAAAGCCCTCCGCCCCGTATAGATAAACGGGGCACAGGGGCCATATTTGCTTATGCAAGACAAAATCATCATCAAAGGAGCGCGGGAACATAACCTCAAAAACATCTCTCTTGAGTTGCCGCGCAACAAAATGATTGTGTTTACGGGCGTTTCAGGCTCCGGCAAATCGTCGCTTGCATTTGATACGATATTTGCCGAAGGTCAGCGCCGCTACGTTGAGTCGCTTTCCGCATACGCAAGGCAAT
>CAYIQM010000091.1:0-1991 GCA_964365615.1 uncultured Gammaproteobacteria bacterium
TTCGTGCGAAAAAAAATGGCAACGGTTCTGTTCGATTGACGACCTCTCGTGTGCTATCGGCCGGAGAGGAGCAGGTTGGGAGCGTTGGGGGACTGAACATTCAGATTCATGACAAAAAAGGGGAGAAGCCGGCAAGAAAAGAAATGGTCGCACTCCAAAGCGCATCACATCCAGATGAAGAAAAGTGGTACTCAAATCCAGACGTACTCGCAAGATGGAAGTTCCAAGATAAACCAGACCGACTTTTTGTTGGATTTAATCAGGATCCCGAAGGGCCAGTCGAGTCAAAGTCAGATGAGCGCCGTATGAAGTTCGTCGCGCCGAAGGACGGCATCTGGTACGTTCATCTTCTCGCTGTATTCGCGAACCGAACGCGCGAGCGGAAGGATTTTCGAGTGCAGATTGATCGCACGCCACCGCATCCCATTCAGCCTGTCACGGATCAAACGAACGTTCCCGCGCACATTCCGAATGCGGTTCGATTTCGGACGACGGATGATATGTCCGGTATTGATCATTATGATCTCTATCTGGATTCGCGTTATGTGACTTCCACGCGAAATACATGGCATCCGCTCGTGCATCAGAGCGTGGGCACGCATACGATTTTCGTGAGGGCTTTTGACCGCGCGAATAATGTTTCGCACGGATCAACCAGTTTTCGTATTCTCCCGGATTCTGTGAGAGCAATACGGCCTCCGATTGCACGCTTGGTACTCCCACTCATCATTCTCGCAACGTTTCTCTTTTTGTCTATCAGTTGGTTTATCACGTATCGCCGAAGGTCATAACTCCTCACCCAACCCCCCTCCTCTTACATGAAGAGGAGGGGGCAAGGTGGTAGTGTTATCCACAGTTTGTGAAGGCCTAAAAGGCACAGCTTGACGCAATAACCAATAGAAGGTTAAGATACGCAATCCGTTGTTTTTAGTTGCTGATTGCTATTTTTTGGCTTCATTGTCATCTTTTCTTCAATTCTCAATCATCTCATTGAGAAGCAATATTGTACGTAACTCCATCCAATCCCAAAATGGATTTTTTTGCTATACTCGTAATACGTACGAGGAATACGGTGGTGAGGAAGTGGAGACGTGAATTCTGTTCGCGTCCTCAACCCTCCTCATCGTCTCTACGTGAGGAGGAAATGGGCACCTCGAACGCCCCCATGAAACTGAAAAACGTTCACAGAACGAATCGGCGATTCAACGCCGTCTTCTTTGGTGTAGCTTTGGCTACAGTTTTTAGCGTACTTCAAATTTTCTTTTTCGTTGCACCGATGGTACGCGCATCCATTCCCTCGACGTTTGGGTATCAAGGACGCTTGAAGAATGCCGCTGGAACGGCACAGACGGGAACATTCTCTTTCACATTCCGCATCTATGCCTCAACGACCGGCGGAGTCGCTCTTTGGACCGAAACGCAACCATCCGTTTCCGTTGATCAGGCAGCCTTTGCAGTTCAGCTTGGATCAATCACCGCTTTTCCGACATCGTTGGATTTTAATCAGCCACTTTTCCTCACAACCGAAGTCAGCAGTGATGGCGAGATGACCCCGCGGATCCCCATAAACAGTGTCGCGTACGCGATGACTGCCGGAGGTGCGAACGCGCTCGCGGTCACGCCAACCTCTGCGACTGGCGGGCGGATGTACTACGATACGACGAACGGATCCTTAAATTATTTCGACAAGGTGGCGAGCACATGGAGGCCACTCGCGTTCACATCCGGAACCAACGCAATATTGAATGCGACGAATCTCATCTGGACCAACGCCACGGGAACAAACGTGACAACAACGAACCTCGCCGTATCGGGCAACATCTCAACAAGCCTCACGCCATCTCTCGATGCGACGCTTGCGCTTGGATCTTCTGCGCTCCGTTGGAACGCGAACTTCGGAAATGTGACTTCTACATCTGTGACCTCCACCAATCTTTTTGTTACGACTGGCCAGCTCACCAATGGGACCGTCACAAACCTCACGTTCACGA
>CAYIQM010000092.1:0-1870 GCA_964365615.1 uncultured Gammaproteobacteria bacterium
CATGACGCCAATTGAGCTGGTGAGGGCGGAACAATACATGACGGAAAATTTTATTCTTATTCCTATAGATCGTTGGCTCGCTCGCATTGCTGCCACATTTCGCCGTGAACATAAATTAAAACTCCCGGACGCCACAATGGTCGCGACGGCATTCGTCACCAAAACCCCGCTTGTCACGCGAAACATTAAAGATTTTCGAAAGGTTCCAGGACTGCGGCTGCTAACGATCTAGCGTGAGATTTTATGTCCGATCTCACTGATCCCCGCCACGAAGCGCACGTCGAACACCTCTTTCGTCGCGCGTGCGACGTTCTCGGGATGAAGGGATTTGAATTGAAGCCGTTGCGTCGCCGCGTGCGTGGTCGCGGGAAATTGAGATCGTTCCGTCTTGGGTATACAAAAATCGGATCAAAGACCATCACCATCGATCTCTACACGCCGCGAACCATGAAGCCGCGCAAGCTCGATGCGATTTTGCGCGTCATCTGCCATGAACTTGCGCATCATCAAGAACCGCCGCGCATCATCCGTAGATGGTTCCATTTTTCCCGCCTCATCCATCACCCAGATTTTTGGCGACAATATAAGAAGAACGTCGAGGCATTGCAAAAAGATGATATTTTGGGTACAGTCTTCGCATGAAAATCGTCGTTGATCAAGATATGTGCATTGGTGCCGCCTCTTGTGTCGTCATTGCGGCAAAGACATTTGGGCTGAACACAGAGGGGAAAGCGTACATCCTCAATGAGTCGAAAGAGAAATCAAAGATCGGACTGATGAATGACGTGACGATCTCCGACTCGACGTCCGAAATGGATGCGCGCGACGTGATCATCGAAGCTGCGCGATCGTGTCCTGTTTTTGCGATCAAACTCTACGAAGATGATGGGACGGAGATTCCTCTCTAAGGCAAGTAGCAAGTAGACGGTGGGCTGTAGAGAGCTACCGTCTACCGTCTACCGTCTATGTTAGAAACTCGACCCTTCCGCGTCATCGCGAATGTGCCGATCGCGCTCGAAACGTCTTTGATCACGCTTGCGCCGGATGACGAAAAGCCTGTCTTTTCGTTTCACGCGGGACAATGGGTCGGTGTCAAGTTGCCGCACGACCCCATTCCCACACGCCGCACTGTAGCGTTTTCTATCGCGAGCGCGCCCATCGAATCCACGCATGCGATTGAACTTGCGATCAAAGTTTACGGCTCCTTTAGCCGGATGATGCAGACGCTCAATATTGGCGATCGTGTGATTCTCCATGGGCCATTTGGTGTTTTTACGTTACAGAAAGACGCGCAACGCATCGTGTATTTTGCTGGAGGCATTGGCGTGACGCCCCTTCGGAGTCTGATCCGGCATATGCTTCTTACGGATGATGCCCGCGAGATCATCCTTTTCTATTCCAATCGCACGCCGAACAGCACTGCATTTGAGGATGAGTTTCGCGCGCTCGCGGAGACGCACAAGCAATTTAAGCCGATCTTCCTCTATACGGGCGAGGCTCGGGATGGGTGGATCGGGGAGATGGGCCGTATTGATCGCGCCATCTTTGATCGTCACGTCCCGGATGTCGCAAACGCTGAATTTTATATGTGCGGTCCGCGTCCGTTTATGGAGACGGTATCGCAGATTCTCATTGATCGTGGCGTGGATATTAAAACGAAACTGCATCGAGAGTTGTTTGGGTAAATGGTAGACATGGGCGGAAACCGCGCGGGCTTGCCTCAGTCCCGACGTCCGTCGGGATGTATCTCGTACAGAGGATATGTTTATTGTACCAAGTCCGAACCTATTTCCAAAACAAAGTGAGGTAATGATGTCGCACGCTCCGCGTGCGTGGTGAAGCAAAACTGAATCGTACGCTCCACGAAAGC
>CAYIQM010000093.1:0-1825 GCA_964365615.1 uncultured Gammaproteobacteria bacterium
CAACAATGTGGCGGGGCCGTCTACCGTCTTCGTTTTATTTTCCTCATACGCCCTCGCGATCGCCAAAAGCGCCGCTTCGTCAAACGCGCGTCCCGTGAGATGCATGCCGACCGGCAGGCCTTCCGAATCGCCGCATGGGACGGAAATTGCCGGAAGACCCGTGACGTTCGCACCGACGGTAAAAATATCTTCAAGATACATGGCAAGAGGATCCTGCGTCTTCTCTCCAATCTTAAATGCGGTGGATGGCGACGTCGGCGTGAGAAGAATATCAACTTCGCGGAACACGGCGTCATACGCGCGGCGGATACGCGTCTGCACTTTCTTCGCCTGCACATAATACGCTTCATAATAACCGTGCGAGAGTGCGTATGTGCCGAGCAGAATGCGACGTCGCACTTCGGGTCCCAAACCTTCTGACCGTGAACGCGTGTACGTTTCGAATAACGGAAGCGCCGGCTCACGCCGACCATAACGCATGCCATCAAACCGCGCGAGGTTCGCCGACACTTCGCAAGGCATGAGCACGTAGTAGACGGAGAGTGCTTCATCAACGTAGGGTAATTCAACGTCTCGAATCGTCGCGCCAAGCGATTCGAGAACCTGTACGGCTTCGCTCACGCGGTCGCGGACGCCGCGACTCATCCCTTCTCCCCATGCTTGTCGCGGAAGTCCGACGCGGACGCCCGTCAATGTTTCTGTCCATGACGGAACGAACGGTTTTTCATCGCTCGTTGTCTGATCCATCGGATCTTGTCCATGTATCGCTGCAAAGATAATTGCCGCGTCTTCGACCGTTTGTGTGAGAGGTCCGATCTGGTCAAGTGAGGATGCCATGGCGATCAATCCGGATCGCGACACGCGGCCGTATGTCGGTTTGAGTCCAACGACGCCGCAGAGTGCCGCCGGTTGGCGGATCGAACCTCCGGTATCAGATCCAAGCGCGCCAAGGCAAAAATGTGCCGCGACCGCGACCGCGCTCCCGCCAGACGAGCCACCGGGTACGCGTTCCGGATCTCGCGGATGCTTCGTTGGACCGTATGCGGAACGCTCGGTGGATGATCCCATCGCAAATTCGTCCATGTTCGTGCGGCCGAGGATCACCGCACCCTGCGCTTTGAGTTTCCGCGTGACGGTCGCATCTCTCGCCGCGATGTGGTTCGCGAGCATTTTTGACCCGGCTGTGGCACATGTACCTTGAATGAGAATATTATCCTTCATCGCAAGCGGGATGCCATCGAGAACACCAAAACGGTCGTCGCTTGTCGTGCGTCGGGCGTCGCTTTGTTTTGCGGATGCGATCGCATCCTCCTCAAAAACTTCAAGATACACATGCAACGCGCCGTTCAAACTGTTGATCTCGCCAAGGCATGCGCGCGTCAATTCTTCGGATGAGATTTCATTCGCATCGAGCTTTGACCGCGCCTCGGCAATCGTGAGTTCATTCAATCGGTTCATACATCCATCTTGTTTGTACTCTGTCATCTGTTCTCTATTATCTAACGGCGCTGCTGCCTTTTGGCTTTTCAAACACCCCAGGCGTTCCAAGCAAATCGCCTTTTCGAAATGGAAAATTGGACAAAATGATTTCGCGCGCCGTGTTATCGCACGGAACAGAAACGTCCTCGCGCCACTCCCCTGTTGCGGGCATGGTCAGTGGCGGAACGTCGGTCGTGTCTATTTTTTGTAGGCGATCGACAAAACCTAAAATACTCACAAGATCGTTTTGCATCACAACCATCTCAGTTTCGTTGAGATCAAGACGCGCAAGATCAGCAAGGCGTTTTACGTCTTCGTGAGAAAGAGACATGCGAGAAGCATACAC
>CAYIQM010000094.1:0-1541 GCA_964365615.1 uncultured Gammaproteobacteria bacterium
AATGGGACGGCAGGCGATTCGTCGGCATACGATACGGACTCGCCTATACTGTTCTCGGTGCCGCATATGATCGTATCGGATTCGGATGTCTCCATGATCCGTTGCTGCGTGATTTTTGCATCATGCGTCTGTTCGAGCCTGCCTCCAAAATTCATTCACTCGAACTCATGGGACGATATTTCAATATTCATCACGGAGAGCGGACGCTCTATCGTCGCCTTCCGCTCTTTCTCTCATACAAGACGAAAGCAGAGAATGCAGCCATATCGTTCGCACACCATGAACTCAAAGACAACCTTTCCGTTATTCTGTATGACGTAACAACGCTCTATTTCGAATCCTTCGATGCAGATGCTCTGCGCAAGCCGGGTTTTTCAAAGGATTCCAAATCACAACAACCGCAAATCGTCGTCGGCCTCCTTGTTTCTCAGGATGGCTTTCCGCTCCAGCAGGAAACATTCCCGGGGAACACATTCGAGGGGAAAACAATGCTCCCCATCGTTCGTGCTTTCCGCGAGGCATACAGAACGACGCGCTGTACCGTGGTCGCGGATGCAGCCATGCTGTCTTTGCAGAATATGGCCGCGCTTCATGCGGAGTCCTGGACGTATATTGTCGGCGGCCGTATCGCGAACCTATCTCCAAAAATCATTAACCGCATCGTCGAAGCGCTCAAAGACAAACGAAACGGTGCCACGATCCGAATCAAGACGGCACACGGTGATCTCATCTGCGCATATTCCGCGCGTCGTGAACGGAAGGACCGTGCAGATATGGAGCGGGGCCTGGCAAAAGCCAAGGCGCTCATTGAGCGCGGCGAGCTAGGCCGCCGAGCAAAATTCGTGAAAAAAGAAGTGACGGAAGGAGCGTATACGCTCAATGTTGCACTGCAAAACAAGACGGAGCGTCTTCTTGGTATCAAAGGATACTATACGAATATCCCCGCAGGAGAAATGGGTGATGCGGAGGTTATTGACCGCTACGCGAACTTGTGGCGGGTCGAACAATCTTTCCGCATGTCAAAAAGCGATCTTGTCGCTCGTCCTATTTTTCATTACAAGGAGGACTCGGTGAAAGCTCACATGGTGATGTGTTTCATCGCGCTTGCCATGGGCAAATATGTGGAACACCTTTCTGGTCACTCTCTGCGCCATATCATCGATCTTCTGTCACAGGTTCCGGACGCACGGCTCGCACATACACAGACCCGAAAAGAAATCATCCTGCGATCACCTGTCCATGCGGACTTACTTTATTTGCTCAAAGCGTTAGGCGTGTCTCACTAAACTGGCAGAAGTCAGGATCGTCGCTCTATCTTTCATCGTGAGCGCATGTGCGTTCGACGGTGACATGCCGACACCGACTCCGGAGAAAACGGACACGGTCGTCGTACAACCGGTGCCGACGCCGACAACGCCGACGACTCCTCCGCCAGTCAAGGCCGGCTCGATCAAGATTCTCGATTACGATCGCGGGGCCTACGCCAGCCGCATCGTCACGGCCGGCACGGATCGCTGGGAGCGATTCGTGGCCTACCTGGC